>JBJESH010000246.1:0-10346 GCA_051882695.1 Oscillospiraceae bacterium
GATAAATGAGATACGCCGTCTCCCCGACAACAATGCGCTGTTCGATTTCTGGGAAACAAAGGGCAATGCTTTTATGTCAAATGCTCTCGGAGCGATAATGAGGGGAGTGAATATTTTTCCTCTTTTCGGCACGAAAAAGCGTCTGTCGGACATATGCGGCGAAGAGCTTGCAAATGAACTATGCTCGGGAGGATCAGGTACTCTTGACAGTATGAAGCCGCTGTTACTGCTTGAGGACGTTATAAGAGGAGATATGTCATGTGAGGAATATATAAAGCTCTGCGGACACAGGCATGTAAACGAGATGGAGCTTTCCGCTCCCTATCCCTATGAGGACCCCGATTTTCCCCGCAATATTATAGAGGACCACATAAAATCTGGGGCAGATATACATAAAATGAGAACGGAACAAGAAAACCGTTATAATGAAGCCGTCAATAAATTCAAGAAGCAATATCCCCGAAAAGCAAAATGGCTGGACAGAACTTTGCGAAGCTTTAAGGAAGCTAACCGCTCCCGTGAGGAGGTGCGGAGCAAGGGTGTGAAGCTTTTCTGCATAATGCGGGAATTTCTGCTTAGAGTCGGGGAGATAAACGGAATCGGCGATGATATTTTTATGCTGTATTTTCCCGAGACTATGGAACTTCTGAAAGGCGGCAGAAGTGTATTGGCTCATATTGCCGAAAGACGTAAAAGCTATGAAAAAAATCTTGCATATCCCCCGTTCCCGAATCTTATTTACGGTCGGTTTGAGCCTGAAAAATGGCTTTCTGACGAGAACAGAAGACGGGATTTTTATTCCGAGAAGGATTCGGACTATTTCCTTTCGGCAGACATAAAGGGATTCCCGGGTGCAGCAGGAGTTGTTACGGGACGGGTAAGGGTAATTTTCAGCTCCGACTGTGCAGAGGAGCTTCTTCCCGGAGAAATTCTTGTGGCTCCTGCAACGAACATCGGCTGGACTGTGATCTTTCCCAAAGCGGCGGCAATTATTACCGATATAGGGGCACCTCTTTCCCACGCCGCCATTGTAGCGAGAGAATTTGGTATTCCGGCTGTGGTGGGCTGCGGCAATGCCACTACGGTCTTAAAGACGGGAGATATGGTCACGGTGGACGGTGCAAGGGGCATAGTTACGGTAGAGAAGGGATAATACAAAAAATCACAGCACCCGGAATGAGTGCTGTGATGAAAATGATCAGATAATTATCAGAATGCAGCCTTGAATATCTCGATAATATCTTCCTTGCTAAGAGGTACAAACGAACCCTTTGAGCCGTCGCAAGCCTTCTGAGCCATAATATCGAAATTCTTATCGTCTGTTATTCCGACTGCTCTCAGATTTGAGGGAAGTCCCATTGTTTCAAAGAAGAATTTCTTCAGAGCGTCAATACCGGCATGAGCAAGTGTCCAATCATCGTCACCGGTAAGTCCCCATACATTCTTTGCGAAATCAACGAAATTGCTTAATGTGTCTTCATTAAGGATATGTTCCATCCATGCAGGCGTAAGGATAGCAAGACCTTCGCCGTGTGTTATGTCATAGAATGCACTAAGTTCGTGCTCCATTGGGTGAACGCACCATGCAGGTTCGCTTCCTGCGCCAATGTTTCCGTTGATAGCGTGTGTGCCTGCCCACATCAAATTAGCGCGTGCGTCATAGTTAGTCGGGTCATTCAGCGCAATAGGTCCGTTTTTTATCATTGTGCGAAGAAGTCCCTCTGCCATAAATTTCTGGCAATCTGCATTTTCGTGCGAGAAGTAGCTTTCCATTGTGTGGCTCATCATATCCGCCGTACCTGCAGCTGTCTGCTTTTCAGATACGGAGTAGGTGTATTCGGGATCAAGCACAGACATAGTCGGAACCATGAAAGGAGAACCCGTGCCCCATTTTTCATTTTTCTCAAGGTCGGAAATAACTGCAAATGGATCCATTTCCGTTCCCGTTGCAGAAAGTGTAAGAACGTCAAAGATAGGCAGAGCAGCTGCGATCTTTGAACCGTCGAGAACAAGCTCCCAGGCGTCGCCGTCATACTTTGCGCCTGCTGCAATTACCTTTGCGCAGTCAATAGTGCTTCCGCCGCCGATAGCAAGTATCATTTCAATATTTTCCGATTTACAGATCTCCACACCCTTGCGGACAGTCTGTATCCTTGGATTAGGCTCAACACCGCTCAGTTCAAAAACCTTAATATCGGATTTTTTCAGGATATCCATTGCAGTATCATAAATACCGTTTTTCCTGATCGAGCCGCCGCCATATACCAAGAGAGCCTTTTGACCATAATCCTTTAATTCAGACAGATGAGAAATTGTACCCTTTCCGAAGTGAATAATGGTCGGAATATGAAGCGAGAAATTATACATATGTTTTTCCTCCTGTTTCTTAAACGTTATTTTATTTCATTGTACCATAAACAGAAAAAATATACAAGAAAATATTTTGCCCAAACATAATTTGTAACGATTCTGTCCGTACGCTTAACAGTATTATTCCCACTTAAAAAATCTGACCGCAATTCCCGTGCATATAACCGTAACCGCTGCCATAACTATGACAGAAACCCACACATTTTCTATTGGCAAGCCAAGGAAAGCCGACTTCATCAGTTCTATGCCTTGTGTCAACGGAAAAACGCTCACAATTTTCTGCATTACGGTTGGCATAACCTCAAATGGAAGTGTTGCACCCGAAAAAATCAGCATCGGGAAGTATAGAATACAAGCGATAACGCTTGCGCTCTTTGAGTTCTTGGCAACGCCGCCCACCATCATTCCGATACTTAATGTAGATACCATTGTCAAAAGCCAGCTGCCAAGAAATGCTATGAGAGAGCCTTTTATTCTCACATCCCATATCAGCATTGCCGCAGGAAAAAGCGTTAGCATTGACACGATACAGTACACAACATAAATCGAAAGCTCCACAAGAAGCAGCTTCAAAGGACTTACGGGCGTGACCTGAAAGCGCTTTAATATTTTTCGCTCTCTGTAATCCGCAACGACAAGCGGCAGTCCCATCAAGCCGCCTGCACATATGCTTATTGTGCAGAGTGCGCCGAAGGATTGCTCTATAAAAGTGTAATCTGCGCCCTCTGCGGCAGGCTTTGTGCCATAGATTAAACCGAAAATTATCAGGACAACAAGCGGCATAATTACCGCAAAAATAACCATGTTCATATTTCTGATATTCAGCTTAAATTCGTTCTTAAATAATATTGCAAATGATCTCATTCTTCTTCCTCCTCACCTGAAAGCGCAAGATATGCGTCCTCGAATTTTTCGCAGCCGCTTGCTTCCTTTGCCTGTTCAACAGTTCCGTAAAATACAGCCTTCCCTTTTCTTAAAATACAAATCTCATCGCAGAGAGTTTCCACCTCGTCCATAAAATGCGATGTCAGCAGAATAGTCAAATCCTTGCTTTTCAAGTCGGACAGGATCTTCCATACGCCTCTGCGAGCCTTTGCGTCAAGACCCGTTGTAAGCTCGTCAAGGAATACAAGCTGTGGGTCCGGAATAAGCGCAAGGACTATAAACAACCGCTGCCTTTCGCCGCCCGAAAGAGATTTTACGGCAGAATCAAGCTTATCGCCTATTCCAAAACGTTCGCAAAGCTCTTTCCAGTCGGAAGGATTTTTGTAAAGGCAGGCTGTTTCCTCGCACAGCTCGTAAACCCTGATTTCGGACTGATAGTCGCACTGCTGAAACTGTACACCTATCTTCTGAAACAGATTTTTTCTGTCCTTTTGGGGGTCTCCGCCGAAAATAGTAACTGTTCCGCTGTCCGATGTTTTTGTACCTAAAATACATTCAATAGTGGTGCTTTTACCTGCACCGTTTGCTCCAAGCAAGCCGAATACTTCTCCTTCACTTACCTTAAAGCTCAGAGCATCCACGGCAGTAAAACTTCCGTACTTTTTTGTAAGGCTGTCTACGACTATTGCATTCATATTTTTTCCTCCTTGATCGTGATAAACGAATTATACCACCAAACAAAAGTCTGGTGGTATAGTGGAGGGTTTAGATTTTCATTTGTTTTATTTCTTTAATGATCGAAATTACTTCGTAGGCGTTATTTATCGCATTTTCAAGGGATACAATAAGCTTGTCGCAGGCGGAAATAATATCCTCGTCATCTTCTGGAGTATTCAGTATATCCAGAACATTACTCTTATCCATTCCGCTGTCTAACTTTTTAAGCATTCGCAGAATAGCAGATAAGGAATAATTTGCACACCTTAAAGAACGAATAATCTTTAGGCGGTTTATGTCGTTTGAATCGTACACGCGATAACCGTTCTGCTTTCTTTTCACCGTAAGCAGTCCATTCATTTCCCAGTTGCGTATCGTGTCTATTGTCAGACCCAGTTCCTTTGCCGCCTGCGCTCTCTTATAAACGATACCGTCCTCCTGCTTTTTTTGCCGATAAAACATTTCGCAGATTTCGGCGGCTTCTTTTGCATTTTCTTTTTCTTGCTCTGCTATGCGGATATATTCTTCTGTGAGCTCAATTGCTTCATCAAACCGATACTGCGCCGATAGCTTTAGGGTTTCAATTATCCGTTTGCGCAGTCCTGCCTGAAGCACTTCAATCTGAAGTGCCTTTCTTGCTAACCGGAATTGGTTGATATGAATATCGGTGTAAATGCGGTAGCCGTTTGCTTTTCGTTCCGGCTTTGAAATAAGTCCCCATTCCTCATACATTCTTACTGTATTGGGGTGCAGTCCTACGATTTCGGCAACCTGACTCGTGGAATATGTAGCAATAATATGTTCTTTATTCATAGTTACCTCAGATTTGAAAAGCTGCCCCGATCAACATATTGAGCAGCTTCTTGAGCTTTTAAGTTATTTGGGTCGTACACCATATTTTGGGGGAATTTGGACTCCTCCAAAGCAATCAGGTCGTTTTTCTCTATTTTACCATTTATTATCTCCTTTGTACAGAGTTTTTAGAGATTATGTTATGAAAGCATCGATTTCCGCACTCTGCCAATACACAAGCTTGACATAATCTGTGAAAAGTGATAAACTTTGTAACATATATATCGTTAAATTGACCTTTCAGGGGTGTGTTCGGTTTTGAATATAATTATTGTAGGCTGCGGCAAGGTCGGCGGTGAGATAGCAGAACGCCTTAACGATGAGGGCGATAACATCACCGTCATCGACATTGATGCCGCAAAGGTAAATAATGTAACAGCACGGCTTGATGTGATGGGTGTTACGGGAAACGGTGCAACGCATCTTATCCAGCAGGAAGCGGGCATCAGAAATGCCGATCTTCTAATTGCCGTTACAGGCTCTGATGAGCTTAATCTGCTCTGCTGCCTTATCGCAAAAAAGGAAGGTAACTGCCAGACCATCGCCCGTGTAAGAGATCCTCAGTACAGCACGGAGGCACCATATCTCAAGGAAGAGCTTGGTCTTGCAATGGTCATAAACCCCGAATTTGCAGCAGCTGCAGAGATCGCCCGTGTGCTCAGATTCCCGTCCGCAATAAAGATAGACACATTTGCAAAAGGCAAGATCGACCTTATGAAGTTCCGTCTGCCCGAAACATGCGTGCTTACAGGCTGTTCCGTCAAGGAGATAATGTCAAAGCTCAAGTGCAATGTACTCGTATGCACCGTTGAAAGAGGAGATAATGCGTACATTCCTAACGGTGATTTTGTGTTTGAGGAAAAGGATATAATCTCAATAATCGCATCGCCCGCAAACGCAAACGCATTTTTCAAAAAGATAGACTACAAGATAAATCAGGTCAAGGACTGCATTATTGTAGGCGGCGGAGAGATAGCTTATTATCTCTGCAAAATACTTAAAAAAACAGGTATCTCCCTGAAACTGATCGAAAAGGATCCGAAACGCTGCGAAGAACTTTGCACTGCCTTTCCCGATGTCACTGTTATCTGCGGAGATGCCGCCGATCAGCAGACGCTGCTTGAAGAGGGACTTGTAAACGCTAACTCCTTTGCCGCCCTCACAAATTTTGATGAAGAAAATGTAATGCTTTCCCTTTTCGCAAAGACAAAGGGCTGCAAAAAGCTTGTTACAAAGATAAACCGTATCGACTTCTTCGATGTTATAAAGCAGCTTGATCTTGATTCGATAATCTACCCCAAAAACATCACCTCGGAGCTTATTGTCAGCCATGTCCGTGCGATGAAGAACACCATCGGAAGCAATGTTCAGACGGTTTACAGCGTCATAAAGGGCAAGGCGGAAGCGGCGGAGTTCATGATAAGAGATAGTTCACCCGTCCTCGGAAAGCCTCTGATGGAGCTGCGGTTCAAACCGAATGTACTTGTTGCCGTTATCCTCAGAGGAAACAGAGTCATTATCCCCCGAGGAAGTGATATTATCGAGAAGAACGATTCGGTCATAGTCGTTTCGGATATCCGTCCGCACGATATTTCCGATATTCTCGAATGACGAGGTACATAGTATGAATTTTCCTATGATAGTATATATCCTCGGCTGGATATTGAATTTTGAGGCGCTTTTCATGATGATCCCATTGGCTGCGGCAATACTTTTCAGAGATAACACCATATTGCCCATTCTGCTTACAATGGGAATGTGCGCCGCAATAGGCTTGCCGATAATCCGAAAAAAGCCTAAGGAAAGCACTCTCCATTCCCGTGACGGATATGTCATCGTGTCGCTGAGCTGGATAATCCTCAGCGCATTCGGCGCACTGCCCTTTGTATTTTCCGGCGCTATCCCGAATTACATTGATGCGCTTTTTGAGACTGTTTCTGGCTTTACGACAACAGGTGCATCTATCCTGTCGGATGTTGAAGCTGTTCCGAAATCGCTGCTGATATGGCGCAGCTTCACGCACTGGATAGGCGGAATGGGCGTGCTGGTATTTATCATGGCATTCCTGCCGCTTTCGGGCGGGCAGAATATGCACATCATGAAGGCAGAAAGTCCCGGTCCGTCGGTCAGCAAACTCGTCCCCAGAATAAAAACCACTGCCCTGCTGCTTTATGCGATATATTTTGTTCTGACGCTCATTGAATTTATCCTTCTGATGTTCGGCGGAATGACCGTTTTTGATGCGCTCAATACTTCCTTCGCAACAGCAGGCACAGGCGGATTTTCCGTAAAAAATAATGGACTGGCGGCATATTCGGAAACGGTCCGCGCTATTGTGACAGTATTTATGATACTGTTCAGTCTGAATTTCAACATCTACTTTCTGATTTTCAGCAAGAAGTTCAAGGATGCATTCAGAATGTCCGAGATATGGTATTACCTTGCGATAATCGCAGCTGCTACGGGTTTTATTACCTTCAATATCAAAGGGATGTTCCCGTCAACAAGGGACGCATTCGGAAATGCGATATTCACCGTTTCGTCCATCATCTCATCAACAGGATTTACGGCTGTGGATTTCAACCTCTGGCCTGAAATATCCCGAACGATACTCGTCCTGCTGATGTTCATCGGTGCCTGCGCAGGCAGTACGGGCGGCGGCATCAAGGTGTATCGTATAGTTATCCTGTTCAAGAGCATGGGCAAGGAGCTTCACACGCTTATCCACCCCAAGCAGGTGAAAAAAATACGCATAGATTCCCACGAGATAGAGCATGAGGTAATTCGCTCGGTCAATGTTTTTATGGTCTGCTTTATCCTTGTTTTCGTAATTTCGCTGCTGTGTATTTCCTTTGAGGACTACGATATGATAACGAATTTCACAGCTGTTGCAACAACGATAAACAACATAGGCCCCGGACTTGAGCTTGTCGGTCCAACCTCAAACTTCGCTTTCTTCTCACCTTTTTCCAAACTTGTTCTGATATTCGATATGCTTGCAGGAAGACTCGAGCTTTTCCCGATGCTTCTGTTGTTTGCTCCTGTTACATGGAAGAAATGATGATAAGTCAGTAAAGCTTGCTGAAACCGAAAAGCTTTCAGCAAGTATCCGCAAGTTCAAATCAAGTACGGAGTATAAGTACATTGTCCGTGTATGCGTTGACGGAAAGTGTGTAAAAATGACAAAAGCGGATATTGCGATGGTTAATACTGAGGCAGAATAAAACAGCATAAAACAAATCAGGCGTACACCTGACGAAAAGAAAGGTGTACGCCTTGTTGTATTTCTCCAAAAGATCCGGATAGCCGGAAAGCTTATTGCGGCAGTCTTTGTTGTTTTTTCTTATTGCATTTGCAGGGAAAACAGCCTTGATTTCTAAAAGCAGAACTTCTTATACGAGTTATACGAAACTCAGCATTTATAAATTACGTTTTTTAATTTTCAGACAAATTTAAATAATAAGTCTTTGGCATTTTTTCTTATATGCTGTCATTCAATTAATAAAGACATAACATTTCCTAATCAATTGTTTTTTACCTTTTCGGATATTTTCTTTATAACCTCTCTGTCGGAATCGGACTTTATCCTGTATTCGGTGCGTGAGTAGAAATTGTCGTTTGTATCCCAGATAACGGGAACGATACCCTTATCGGTAAGCTTGTCAAGAACTATCTCAACACATTCAGACGAATCCTTATGAACAGCAGCTCTGTCAAAATTTGAAGCAGGATAGCCTGCCGTTGTTTCCCCCATAAATACCGGGATATCCTTTGACAAAAACGCCTTGTCAAGCAGGTCGATCTGATGATCTGTATAACCTATCCAATCCTCACTGCCTATCCTGTTTGTCCAATACATCATATTGTCAACATAATGTACCGAGACCATAAGCCTGTCACTTACCGTATCGGTTGGCATAACAAAATCCTGCGCTGTTGTATTGTCGATATTCGTCCAGTAACCCGAAACGATAAGCACTCGCTCCGCATTGTTTCCTCCTGTGGCTCTTACAGCGTCCACAAACGTCTGATTGAGAGTATTGGTCATTTCGTAAGCATCCTTTTTGGAAAGCTCAACGAGATTTCCGCCTGCATCAAACTGATTTCCTCCGAGGTATTCATTATACCCCTCAAACACTACCGTATAGGGATAATCCTTGAAATATTCGGCAATTTGCGTCCAGAGATGCTCGAATATCTTACTGCATTCCTCGGTTGAATTGCGGCGAATGATAAACTCGTCAAAATGGTGAATGTTTATAACGGTGTACAAACCGTCGTTCTGGCAGTAATCAACTATTTCCTTCACCCGTGCTATGTAATCCGAGTCAATGGTGTATGTACCATCATTTTTCATCATATTGCCCCAGAAAACGGGTATGCGCACGGTATTGAACCCCTCCGACTTTATCCCGTCGATAACCTCCTGAGTAGTTTCAACCGCACCCCAATAGGTCTCGTAATCACGGGGAGTATTGTCCCCTACAACAGGGATCCACTCATATGTTATTTTTTCGCAGCCTGAAGCGTTGTATGCCTCCATAGTGTTTCCGAGGTTAAGACCAATACCCATATTCTTTGCAGCTTCCTGTGCTGAAATTGGCTTCTGAGGGTTATATGGCGCTTCTGACGCACCTGAAGCACAGCCACCTGCTGTAAACATAATTGAAGATAAAAGTACAACTGATACTATTTTTTTAATGTTCATACTATTCATCCTTTCTGAAAGAAATTATTTTTAAATAAAATAAAGATTTAGTTTTTTTGCAGGACAATAAAATATTCACATAATCCATATGCTCAATTTTTTTGTACAGCTTTTAAATGGTTTTTAGTATAAGTCATATTATTTTTTGCCTGATATCGTCATTGTAATATCAAGAGAAATTTTCGGAATGGGCAGTCTGTATTTTTCGTTCAGAGCAGGACCGCAGCTTGCAGAGCCAACTCCTGCCATAATTGCGTCTGCGCATATAACATTGCTGCCGCATTTTTTTAGCTCATAATTATGTCTTTTGCCTGCAAGCTCCTCCTCGGTGTATTCAGAAGCATTGAATGAAAAATCAGAGGAAGATGTAAATGTCACAGACCTGTCTTGACTGTAAACCGTCATATATTTGCAGCCAAAGTGTGATGAATTTTCCTGAGGTCTGATATAATCCTCATACATATCGGCAATATCACAGTCAAACTTTCCAATATAAGAAGCCTGATGCTTGTCTGAATAGCTTTCATAAGGGCCGTATCCAAAATATTTAACACGGTCAAACGTTTTCGGCATAAAAAGTCTTATTCCGAAACGGGGAAGAAATGTTACCTTATTGGAGGTCTCCGCTTCGCATTTTATATTCAGCACACCATTTCCATCAATGGTATAAACGATATATGCCTTTGCAAAGGGCTGATACATATTCCAGCCAAAGGACTGCTCAACCGTTATTTTAACGGTATTGCCTTCCGTATCGGTTTTTATGCTGTATATCTTGGTATCATAATCATGAAGATGTGCTCTGTACCAGTCG
>JBJESH010000247.1:0-10263 GCA_051882695.1 Oscillospiraceae bacterium
TTCTCCCCAATATACGGAAAACTTGATATATCAAGCGTATACTGGATATTGACGAAATTTATAAAGCTCAAAGCTGCTGCGTGTCACCCTCACGCACTTCCTCACCGGCCGGCGGATCCACCCAGTCTGAATAGCAGCTGATAAGTTCCAGCTTTTCGTTATCGTTTTTTCTTGCCCAGATATTCCATTCACGGACGCCGAAGTCCTCACCTGCGGCATCTTGGTGCATTACAGCAGTTATCAGCGAGATATTCAGCGGTATGCGGAAAAGCATATATTTGTCGCTGTTCTTGAACATTATTATATATTCACAGATATGTGAACCTCTTCGGACACGGGAAAAGGTATAATTCATGCTTTTCACATCGTTTTCAAGACTCGCGGCAGCTGCTTTTGCGGAAGACGATGTCAACAGTCGTGACTTGTTAATTCTGCGGCTTGTTTCATACCGTTCGTGTTCATTTTCGTCACCGTACTGTATGACTTCCTGTGCATCGCTCGATGTGAACGGCTGTATATCCACATCACGCTCCATTATGCGTTTTGCAATTACTGCATTCCAGTATTGCCTGAAATATAGTGTACGATTCGGGTGCTTGTCTCCTGCAACCATAAACAGACCGCTGTCTGCAATTATTCGGTATGTATCCTTGCCCGATTTTCCTGCGGCACGTTTTCTCTCGGATTTTGCGGCGGAATCGGATACGCTTATCCCAAGAAGCCGAAGCAGTGACATAACTACTCCGACAGCAAAGTTCAAAACTATAAACAGCGGCAGGAAAATGCTCCATATATACACGAATATGAACACGATCAAACCTACTATGAACTTTGCAGTGTCGGCACGATCTTGTCCAAGATATCCCATAAACTGGTCTTTTTCATTATAATAACCAAAGTTTTTGTTTACGATAAGGTCATCAAGACGGCGTGCCGGATCGACATGCCTGTACAGCGAGCTGGGAAGACCTATTCCGAAGGCAAGGCAAAAAAGTCCCATGAAAAATACTATAAAAGGGTAAAGCCGTATTACCTTTGCGGTAAATTCACCTATCTCGATACAAAGCAGCTTTGCTATTGGCATAGGTATCTTTTTATCGCTCTTTTTCCCGAAAATAAAATGACCGACCTTTTCGGCAGCTTCCTCTGGAGTCAATATCGTTCCGTCGGGAACGGCTCCTATTGCGCTGCTTACAGTAATAACGGTGTCCGGGTACTTGTCCTTAAAATCATTGTACGGACTTTCGTACCCAAATAGCTTTGCCCCGAGAAAGACCAAACCTATTGCGGCAAACAGCACTATAGTTTCAAGAACCGATGAAAATAACGGCTTCATTATATTACCCCTTTGCAATTATTCCGATGTTTTTTTCTTTGAAGGAAGCTCCATCAGAAGCGGAATTGCAATTCCTATGAAAAGCAGGATCACTCCGACTATTCCCTGAACGTCAAAACGGAACTGAGCAGGGAAGATGTGAGGAACAGAACCTACTATAAGACCTATGATAAGGCAATAAGTGCCCTGCCTGAACTTTTTCATTAGCATATCTATGATTCTTGCTGCGGCAAATATCCCTATTACTGCACCTGCACCGAAGCAGATAAGCACCGCAAGGTCAAGGCTTGCAACGGCGGAAATTACCGAGTCGTATGCGCCGAAAACCTTCATTATCATTGAGCCGCTTACACCGGGAATTATCATTGCAACTGCGGCAATAAATCCCATTATTACATAAAGAAAAATATCCCTCAGACCAAGCGCACCGTCTGTAAACATAGCGCTTCCGTTGCTTGTAAAGAGCAGTGCGATCATGAAAATTACTCCGATAAAAAATGGTATCAGATTTATCGGACGGATACGCTTGCTGTCCTTTTTGCACTCTTTCATAATAAGCGGCAGACTGCCGAGAATTAGCCCCAAAAACAAAAGCTGAGTCGGTACATAGTAGGTTTCAAAAAGGTAATCAAGTGATATCGCAGTCAGGAAAATTCCGATAACCATACCTATTCCGACCGGGATAAGAAAGGGCATATTTTTTATAAGCTTTTTGATATTTGGTGTGATTGCTTCAATCAGACGGTCAAAGATTTTGGTTACAACAGCAATAGTACCTCCGCTTACACCGGGAATCGCATTGCCGATACCTATTGCAATGCCTTTTAAAACAAGGAAAAAACTGTCCTTGGCTTTTACAAAAAAACTCATACGGATTTCCTTTCATATCTTGATATATGAAATATTATTGCATAAATTTTTCCGAAAATCAACAGTTTTTTGTAATTGTATCTGTTTTGTAACAAAGTTGACGGAGCAATATATTCAAACTCATATTTATCATTCTTTTTTTATATTTCCAATTTACTTTGTGATATGTTATAATTTTAACAACAGGAAAGATGAAACACTTGTTAAACTTTCCGATAAACAAAATTTTAAAATTACAATATACAAAATGGAGGAATTGTTTTATGGCAAGATTTACATTACCGAGAGATCTTTATCACGGCAAGGGAGCAATTGAAAACCTCAAAAATTTCAAGGGTAAAAAGGCTATGATCGTTGTTGGCGGCGGCTCTATGAAGAGAAACGGTTTTCTTCAGAAGTGTGAAGCATACCTCAAGGAAGCAGGCATGGAAGTTGCACTTTATGAAGGCGTTGAGCCTGATCCTTCCGTTACAACAGTTATGAAGGGTGCAGCTGCAATGCAGGAATTCGGTCCTGACTGGATCGTTGCTATCGGCGGAGGTTCTCCTATCGACGCTGCAAAGGCTATGTGGATAAAGTATGAGTACCCCGAGTGTACTTTTGAAGATATGTGTAAGGTATTCGGCATTCCGGAGCTTCGTAAAAAGGCGCATTTCTGTGCAATTTCTTCTACCTCCGGCACAGCTACCGAGGTAACTGCATTCTCCATCATCACAGACTATGACAAGGGTATCAAGTATCCTATAGCAGACTTTGAGATCACTCCCGATGTTGCTATCGTTGACCCGGATCTTGCCGAGACAATGCCTCAGAAGCTTGTTGCACATACAGGTATGGACGCTCTCACACACGCAGTTGAGGCATATGTTTCCACCGCTAACAGCAACTATTCCGACCCTCTCGCAATTCACGCTCTTGAAATGATCAAGGAGGACCTCGTTGATTCCTACAACGGCGACATGGCTGCCCGCGACAGAATGCACGACGCACAGTGCCTTGCAGGTATGGCATTTTCCAATGCTCTCCTCGGTATCGTTCATTCAATGGCTCATAAGACTGGCGCTGCTTTTGCAGATTTCGGCGCTCATATTATCCACGGTGCTGCAAACGCTATGTATCTGCCAAAGGTAATCAAGTTCAACGCTAAGGACGAAACTGCAAAGAAGCGTTACGGCGTAATTGCAGACTATCTCCATCTTGGCGGAAATAACGATGATGAAAAGGTTGACCTCCTTATTGAATATATCAGAGGTATGAACGACAAGCTTAACATTCCTCACTGCATCAAAAATTACGGTGCTGACAGCTATCCTACAGAGCATGGCTTTGTTCCTGAGAACGTGTTCCTTGAGAGACTTCCTGAAATTGCAAAGAACGCTATCGGCGATGCTTGCACAGGATCTAACCCTCGCCAGCCCTCTCAGGAAGAAATGGAAAAGCTTCTTAAATGCTGCTACTATGATACAGAGGTTGATTTCTGATCAGCGTTTGTACATAATATACCACTGCGCTTCAGCGCAGGCACACATGATGTGCATTCCCCTAAACAATCCCTAAACGCAAAAACACCGCTCATGAAGGGGCGACCCCTTTGTCATTTCGTTAGTTGATTAGCGAAATGCTCAAAGTTTGTCGCTCGGTACCGTTAAAATTTTTTATCGGTACTTCCTTTGAAGGGCGGTGTTTTTGTTTTTGATAATGGTTTCAATACGGTAACAAAAATAACATTTTGGCTTAAATGTTTAAAAAATGATTACAGTTTCTGTTTATAATGGCAAAATTATAATTTATGTGTTATAATAACCATAATGCAGAATTTTGCGGACTTTGCCGTATATGCACAAGTTCGGGAAGGGAGATTTGCCGTATTTATTATGAAAAATAAAAAGAATAAGCTTAAAAAGATACTTAAAAGCGACAGCGCTTTTCCGTACCTCTGCCTTGCTCCAAGTCTTATCGGTGTAATGATTTTTTTTATTGTGCCTTTTATCGTAATAATTTACTATTCAATGGTTGACAATCCGATAAATAAGGACTTCGTTTTTCTTGAAAATTACATAAATATAATGAAAAACACAGCGTTCCGAAAAGCTGCAATGAATACACTGACCTTTTCTTTGATTTCTGTTCCTCTTGCAGTAATTCTTTCAATGCTGCTTGCAATGCTGCTGGACTGCAAGATACCGTTTGTAAGTCAGTTCAGGACCAGTTTTCTATGTCCTATGATGGTTCCGGTTGCATCTGTGGTGCTGATTTGGCAGGTAATTTTTCATTATAACGGTGTTCTGAACGATTTCCTCTCCCATTTTGGAATAGATAAGATCGACTGGCTGAAATCACCAAAGGGACAAATCGTTATTCTTGTTCTGTTTTTGTGGAAGAATCTGGGGTATAATATGATCTTGTTCCTTTCGGCGCTGAACAATATTCCCAAGGATGTTATAGAGGTCGCAACACTGGAGGGAGCAGGTGCGTTCTACAAATTTTTCAGAATAAAGCTGAGATATTTGTCTCCGACTATTCTGTTTGTAACCGTGCTTTCACTTATAAATTCCTTTAAGGTTTTCCGCGAGGTGTATCTGCTTACAGGCGATTACCCCTATGACAGCCTGTATATGCTCCAGCATTTTATGAACAACACATTCCGTAATATAGACTATCAGAAGCTTTCTTCGGCGGCGATACTGATGGCAATAGTTATGATAATTATTATCGGTGCGCTGTTTATTGCTGAAAATAAATTCGGGGAGGACGTTGAGGGATGATAAAATCTAAAACGGCTTCAACAGCAAGGCTGAGCCTTTCCCGAAAAAAGCAGAAGCTTGTCATGGCAGTGCTTACACTGTTTGCTGCAGCGGCGGCAATTGTTTTTCTGCTTCCTACGGTACTTACAATTGCGAACTCATTTATGAGTGCGTCGGAAATAAATGCTAACTATGGAGCGGTTTTTTCTAAAAACGAACAAGGCGGAAAGACATTTATTTCCGAAAAAATTAACCTAAAATTTATTCCCGATATGGTATCCTTCAGCCAGTATTACACGGTACTTTTTAAAAGTCCCGATTACCTGCTTAAATTCTGGAACTCGGTCATACTGGTCGTTCCTATCGTAATTTTTCAGCTTGGAACAGCGGCACTTGCAGCTTATGCTTTCGCAAGGCTGAAGGGCAGACTGAAAGAGATCATTTTCTTTGTTTACATAATCGTAATGCTTATGCCGTATCAGGTAACGCTTGTTCCGAACTATCTTATATCCGATTGGCTTGGAATACTGAATACCCGTTGGGCGATAATCCTTCCGGGAATATTTACACCGTTTGCGGTGTTCCTGCTGTCGAAAATAATGCGGAGAATACCAAATTCGCTTATAGAAGCGGCAAAGCTTGACGGAGCAGGCGAATTGCAGATATTCATGTATATTTGTCTGCCGCTTTGCAAAAGCGCACTGTATTCGGTTGCGATCCTTGTCTTTATCGACTATTGGAATATGGTCGAACAGCCGCTGATACTGCTTTCTGATACCGACCTTTATCCGCTGTCGGTATTCCTTTCGCAGATTAATACAGGCGAGATCGGACTTGCGTTCGCAGTAGCTACGATATATATGATACCTACTTTGCTTATGTTCCTTTACGGCGAGGATTATCTCGTTGAGGGAATAGCCTATTCGGGCGGCATAAAGGGTTGATTTCAATATACGGAAAGGAGAAAACATACGGCTATGAATGAAAACGGTACAAAAAGGAGAGAATGGGTCAAGAATGCGGCTATCATTTTTCTTGCAGTAATGCTTGTCCTCACATTCTTTTCAAATACGATAATGAATTACTCACTTCCCGAGGTTTCCGCCCAATATGTAGGCAGCGGAACACTTTCCGAACAGATACGGGGAAGCGGAACTGTTGAAGCAAACCAGACATACGATGTAAAAATTGATGAAACAAGAACTATTGCATCTGTTGATGTAAAAGTCGGCGACGAGGTTCAAAAGGGGCAAACTATAATCACTCTTGAGGACAGTGAAAGCTCCGAGCTTATCGAAGCGCAGAAAACTCTTGACAGTCTCAAGCTTGAATATGAAAAGGCGCTCCTTGCAAACGGTGTGGATTACAGCCTTGACAATCTCAGCATAAAAAATAAGGAAGAAGACATTGCTCTTGCTAAGGAGGAGCTTTCAAAGCTTTCTTACTACAAAGATGAATACGACAAAGCAAAAGATGATGTAACTGACTATGAAGCTAAAGTCAATGCCATCAATGACAGTTTGACAGCACTGGCTTCAGAGGACTATGCTTCACTTGACGAAAGCTATTATAACCGTATAACTTCAGCCAAGAATAATCTTGACGCTAAGGAACAGTCAAAAGCCAAAACAGAAGAAAAGATCAAGGAGTATGAGAGCGAAATCGCTTCAGGAGGAAATCAGGAGTCTATTTCTGCTGCTAAAAAAGCTGTTGACAATAAGCTTCTTGAAATATCACAGACCGAGGCGAGTATCAACGAAGAGTATCTTAAAGACGAGCCTAATATTGAAACGATCAATTCTCTCAAAAAAACGCTCGAACAGCTTAATCTTGATCTGACTCATCTTCAGGACGATTATAGCAGAGAGCTTTCAAAATCAAGTACATATAACAGAAACAAGCAGCTTCTTAACGCAGAAAAAACGACTCTGAATATCAATCAGAAGGAATATGACAGTGCAAAGAAAAAGTTTGATGACACACTGGCTGCAATTAAGCTTGAACTTAAAACCAAGCTTACTGATCTTCAGGAAAAGCTTGAAGATGCGAAGAAGCAGGAAGCTGAGCTTCAGAGCAAGGCGAGCAAAACCGTTGAGGAGGCTGAAAGTGAGATACGTTCAATGGAGCGTGAGCTGGAGCAGATGAAGCTGACTCTTTCACAGAAACAGCAGGAGGACGCTGAAGCTGCCGGAACAGCTGCCCTTGACCTGAAAGCAAAGCAGGACGCAATTTCAGACCAGGAAAAGGTCGTTGAAAAGCTTTCTTCAAAGTCTGTAGGCGCAAAAATTACAGCACAGGTAAGCGGCAAGATCACCGAACTGCCGTTTGTTGCGGGTGAAGAAGCTGCGCAGGGTTCATCTGTGGCGAAAATTGAAATGACCGAAAAGGGTTATACTCTTGAAATGACTGTGACCGTTGAACAGGCAAAGAAGGTTAAAGTCGGCGACGAAGCTGAAATACAATATTTCTGGTACGGCGACGCTTCGGCAGTGCTTCAGTCGATTGCTCCCGATACTGCCAATCCGGCAAAAAACAAGATACTTAAATTTGCCGTAACCGGAGATGTTACCCCCGGACAGACACTCCAGCTTTCAATGGGTTCAAAGGGTCAGAACTATGAAACGATAGTTCCAAACAGTGCGATACGCGAGGATAATAACGGAAAATTCGTGCTTGCCGTTGTGGCAAAGAGCAGTCCTCTGGGCAACCGCTATATTGCGCAGAGAGTCGATATTGAAGTGCTTGCTTCGGATGATAAGTCATCTGCTGTATCAGGTGCATTTTACGAAAGTACATTTATTATCACGACCTCCACAAAGCCTATCGAAGCAGGTATGCAGGTAAGACTTGTTGAATCATGATAAAATAAAGACAAAACATCGGAAAGGAGGTATGCTTCTTTGCGGAGGCATTGTAATTATATATGAAACGTAAGCATATAATTCTCAGTATCCTTTGCGGAATTTCACTGATATTTTTTGCGGTAATGAGCATTATTTCTGCAGCCGTAAAAAGCTCTCTGCCCGACCAGCATACTGTCAGCCGATGGACTGACGGCAGCGCTTCCTATGCACAGGTAAGTGTTTTTAACGACTCGGCGGCTGCACTTAACATAGACGGAATATTTACCGCAAGAGTAAATATTAACAAGAAGCTTGTGGAAAATTCTCTTGTTTCTGAAAAGGAAAATGCGCGGCTGTGGGCGGACGCTTTTTCTTCACCTCAAAGCAAGGTTTCCGTATATTCCGAGCATGGCTCTTCCGATGCAAATATGATAGTAACCGGCGGAGACTTCTTTCTGTTTCATCCGTTGGAACTTGTTTCGGGATATTACTATTCGGACGATGACCTGATGCACGACAGAGTCCTTATTGACGAAGTTCTTGCATGGCAGCTTTACGGCTCCTCGGATATTGAAGGCAAGCCTGTTATTATTGACGGAAAATATTTCTATATATCAGGCGTATTCAGGCAGAGTGACAATTCTGATTTAAAGAAAACTTATGGCTCTTCTCCAAGAATGTTTATGCAATACAGCGGATATGAGCTTCTTGGAAAAGGAGAGGCAAGCTTTACTTGCTATGAAGCGTGCCTGCCAAGTCCTGTGACGGGTCTTGGCACAAAAATTATAATAGAAGCGCTTTCTCCGGATGAAAGCAGCTCAAAAGTTGTTGAAAATTCTTCAAGGTACAGTCTGAAAAATCGTTTCGGTATTCTCACTGATTTTGGTATGCGTTCGGTTGTTGATAATGCCGTGGTTTATCCATATTGGGAAAACGCCGCAAGGATCACCGAGGACAAGTCAGCGCTGCTGCTTGTAATGCAGATTATCGGACTTGTAATTCCGGTTTTGGTTCTCATATACTTGTTTGTACTGCTT
Source organism: Oscillospiraceae bacterium (assembly GCA_051882695.1). Taxonomy (GTDB): domain Bacteria; phylum Bacillota; class Clostridia; order Oscillospirales; family Ruminococcaceae; genus RGIG8773. Next base: position 8,831 of record JBJESH010000247.1, read on the forward strand.
GTTAAAAACAGAAAAAAGCTTTTACACAAAGCTGTAAGTGCGGTAATACGCATTTCAGATAAATTTATTGCAAAATTGAAAAACATAAAACTGTCCCGTTTAAGGGTCAGGTGAAAGGAAGGATCATCTGATGAATAAAACAGCATCAAGAATAACCGCTGCGGTAATGGCTGCGGCTATGGCGCTTTCGTTTTCCTCATGCGGAAAAAATGAAGCCGTACTCGCTTCAAAGGAGCATATATACTCGGCGCAGAAGATCGCATTGCCGGATGGACTTGACTACATTAACAAACTGCTTTATGCAAATGAAAAAATATATGTAGTCGGCGAAAAGTCCTCAACTGATGGCGAGGGCGAAAATATGACATACACAAGCGAGACAAAAATGCAGATCATCGACCTTGAGGGAAATCTTGTCAAGGAAAATACTCTCAGCAGCAACGACGGAACATCAAATGCCAGCAGATACATTTCAAATATGATGGTTGACGAAAGCGGAAATATTATCGCTATTGAAAACTATTATGAATGGGATGAAACAACAGGCGAATCAAAGGAAGATACTTTCGTTGTAAAATATGACAGTGAAGGCAACGCAGTTTCCGAAATAAGTCTTTCGGGCTTAAAGGAAGCTGCAATGAAGGAAACAGGAAATGATTATTTCTATGTTGACAACTTTACGCTTGCAAAAGACGGTACATATCTTATTCTTAACAATGGAACAATTTTTGCTGCGGACGAAAAAGGTAATCTCAAATATTCCGTCAAGAACGACAAAATGACCGATAATTCATGGACGAACGGTCTGTATATTGCTGGCGACGGACGTATTTTAACGATGGTTACAACAGGTGAAATGGTCGGTGACGAATACAAATCCGAATCCAAGATTTATGAAGTTGACCTTGAAAATAAAAAGCTGGGAAATGAATACCCTTACAGCCAGAACGGTACAATAATGAACGGTACTGAAAAGTACGACCTGCTTATTTCCAGAGATTCCGGTCTTTTCGGATATGATATTGAAACAGGTGAGACCGAGATCATTATCGACTGGCTCAAATCGGGAATTGATACGACAGCAATGAACAGCGACAGCACTACTGTACTCAATGACGGCAGGATACTCTGTGTGACTTACGATTATCAGATGATTGAAGGCGGATACAGTTGGTCAAGCAGCGACCAGGTAGTAAATATCCTCACCGAGGTGGACCCTGCAACTATCCCCGACAAAAAGCTCATCAAGCTTTATGCTCTCTGGCTGGATGTCGGTATAAAACGTCAGATAGTTGAGTTCAACAAAAATAGTCAGGAATATGAAATTGAGCTTACTTCCTACAGCGATTATTCAGCAAACAGCTGGAATGATGCAGTTACAAAGCTTAATAACGATATGATCTCGGGAAATCTGCCCGATATTATCGTACTTG
>JBJESH010000248.1:0-2500 GCA_051882695.1 Oscillospiraceae bacterium
GCCTGTGCGACCTCTTCGGTAACGCCCATATTTTCCATTGTGCGCTTTATGCAGAAATCACGGGGCGCTTCAATATAAACGCTGACAACGTTATCTCTGCCCTGCAGGATATAATCGGCGCATTTTCCGACGATAACGCAGGACTCGGTTTCGGCAAGATTAAGTATGATCTGCTTCTGATAATCGAAAAGCTTATCATCGGAAACAAATTTCTCATTGTGTGCAATGTATTTTCTTGCACGGGGAAGTCCTTTCATAAGGCTGGCAAAGCCTCCGCCCGATGAACGGAGCTTTTCGTTTACCTCTGAAAAAACGTTCTCGTCAAGTCCGCTTAACTGGGAAGCAAGAGTCAGTATTCTGTTTTCATAGCAATGAATCCCAAGCTCGGCTGCAAGCTTTGAGGCTATGACCTTTCCGCCTGTACCGAAGCCTCTTGCAAATGTTACTACATAATTACGCATTACAGTCACCTTTTCCATCTGAAATATATCTGCTTAAAAATTCCTTAGTTCTGGGGTTTTCCGGTGCGGTAAAGAATTTTTCGGGAGGAGCGTCTTCGATTATATATCCCTTATCCATGAAAAGCACTCTTGAAGATACGTCATGAGCAAAGCCCATTTCGTGAGTTACGATGAGCATTGTAAGTCCTGTTTTAGCAAGGGATTTCATAACGTTGAGCACCTCGCCTACCATTTCGGGGTCAAGGGCGCTGGTAGGCTCGTCGAAAAGCAGCACCTCAGGATTCATGCAGAGTCCGCGGGCAATGGCGACTCTTTGCTTCTGTCCGCCCGAGAGCTGAGAGGGATATGCGTTGATGAAGGGAGCCATGCCTACCGATTTAAGATGCTTGATGGCACGTTCCCGTGCTTCCTCTTTGGGCAGATGGAGAACCTTTCTTGTTCCCTCCATACAGTTTTTCAGCACGGTCATATTGTTGAAAAGGTTGAAGGACTGGAACACCATGCCTACCTTGGAACGGTATTCGTTTATTTCCCTCTGAGTTTTTCCAAGCTCCTTGCCGTTAAAATATATCTTTCCGTAGGTCTGCTTTTCAAGCTGGTTAATGCAGCGCAGAAGCGTGGATTTTCCCGAACCTGAAGAGCCGAGGATACAGATAACGTCGCCTTTGTTAACAGAAAAATCAATTTTGCGAAGCACCTGATGCTCGCCGAAGCTTTTGCTGAGATCCTCTACACGGATAATATCTTTTATCTCTGCCGGTTCTTTCACTTATTCCGCCTCCTTACTCGTTGTTGTCCATGTATTCCACAGCAAGGGCATAGTCCTTTTTGCCTGCCATCTTCTTTTCGATAAGCAGGAATATCCTGTTGAATACAAAGCAAAGTACAAAATAGATCACAGCAATTACAAGATAGGATTCAAAGTATTTGTAATATGTTCCGCCTGCGGTCTTTGCCTGAAGGAACAGCTCCTTTACGCCGATAACGTTAAGAACAGAGGTCATCTTCAGATTTGTGAGGAAGGTATTTGCCATTTCGGGGACGATGTTTTTGAACGCCTGAGGCAGTACAATATTCATCATAGTTGAGATAGGCGACATTCCAAGAGCAAGTGCGCCCTCGCGCTGACCTATATCAATGGATTTGATGCCCGCACGCACTGTTTCTGCCATATATGCGCCTGTGTTCAGGACTGTTACAAGAATGGCTGCCGTGATCGGGTCGATCTTAGAGGTGATCATACGAAGTCCGAAATAAATTATCATTGCCTGAACGATCATTGGGGTGTCGCGGAAAATCTCAATGTAGACCTTGCTTATACCCTTCAGAAGTCCCAGAACGATTTTTTTCGGCAGAGGGTCGTCCTTGCTAAGCTTGGTATCCTCAATTATGCCGGTGATAAATCCGACAATAAAGCCGAGAATGGTACCTGCTACGGATACTTCAAGGGTAACGAGGGTTCCTGTTATAAAAAGCTCAGAATACTGAGTGGCGATAAACCATATCCATTCCAGTACGCCGTTTGGTGTATCTGTCATAAGCCTGTCCTCCTTTTAATAAAGTGCCGCTTTCGGACATATGAAAGCGGCACCGATATTTTTTGCCTTAATTTGCAGCAGGCTGAACGGAAATTGCTTCTTCCATCATTGAATTCATCTTGTCACGGTCAAGGCCTACGGCATCCATTGCTGTCTGGAGCTTGTCACGGAGAGCTGTATCGTCCTTGCGTGTTGCAATGCAGACATTTGTCATTTCCTCATCGCCTACGAAGGTATCGCCCTCTGCAAGAGTGATGAGCTTGAGGTCGGTATTTGTAAGCAGAGCTGACTGTGCGGTAGGAATATCAATTACTGCAACGTTTGCTGTTTCGTTTGAAAGTGCCATAAATACTTCAGCTGTTGTTTCGTAGTTTGCGCCGAGGGTTACATCGGGGATCTGGTCAAGCAGCGGCACCCAGCCTGTGCCAAGCTGTGTTGTTGCAATGACATTCTTACCTGCAAGTTCGGACAAGCCTGTGATATTTTCAATATCCGAGCCTT
>JBJESH010000249.1:0-1615 GCA_051882695.1 Oscillospiraceae bacterium
TCAAGCTTTGGCAGCTGTGCTTCAAAATAGGCTCGTGCCTGCTCCGGCGGCCAGTCTGCATTTGACATATGTCCAACAAGAAAATCCGTTAATTCCTCAAGACTTGTGTAAACGAAATTCCCGTCGGAATAGCACCACTTGCAGTATTCTTCATTGAATGTACCGTCAGTCTCCTTACTGATCAAAGAATCATCAAGTGGCATACCGCAGCACTGGCAAATCAGTTGTCTGGGAGAGCCCAGAAGAGTATTGATGGAAACATCAAACATCTTTGACAGCAATTTCAGCGTTTCCGTATTTGGTATGGTTTCGCCGGTTTCCCAACGGGATACCGCTTGCCGTGTACAATAAATTTTTTCTGCAAGCTCATCCTGAGATAATCCGTTTTTGGTTCTTAGTTCCAATATAACATCCTTTGTTTCCATTAAAGCATCACCTCACAGATATTATATCATCATTGCTGCGTAAAGCCAAGCAACTCGCTGTTGCTGTATTTATTATTGCCGAAAATAAGCTTACCAACCCATTATTTCCGAAATAAACGGTATAAGCTTCTCTGCCATCTTTTTATGTGTTTTTTCGCTGGGGTGATAATCTGCTCCGAATCCATCGTTTGCACCATCGCGGTAGTCAAACTCAAATGTGGTTATTCTGTAATCTCCCGTATTTGCAGAGTACAGCTCGACCTGCTCTTTAATTTCGGGAAGAAGCTTGCTGCCCATTACACCGAGAGAGCAGATTATATATGCGTTCGGATTGGCTTCTCTTACCTGAACAATGAAATCATAGTATGCTGCCCCGAATTTGTCCACACGCTCCTCGATGCCCTTTGTCCATGTGTTATCATTTGTACCGAGATTTATTACAACTACGTCAGGCTGCCACTGTGAAAAATCCCATTCCTCGTTGGGTCTGTTTGAAGCGTCCGTCTTGCCGTAAAGCTTTGGCATAAGGGTCGTCCGGTTAGGATTATTAGACTCGGTATATGACGAATAAACACCTATCCCGCTCCACGAAACTATATTGTAATCTGCCTTGAAATGCTTTCCCACAAGGGCGGCATAGGTTTTCATGCCGTTTTCGTTTGTTGTTGAAAAGGCCTCATACTGGTCCGCTGCGTCGATTCCGTAGCCGCAGGTTATGCTGTCGCCGATAAATTCTATTTTACGGCTGCGTTCAGGCGTTGGGATTATGCCGTACTCGGAAACAACGTGGATATTCTTTACGCCAATGTACGAATAAGCCGACTCGGAAAGCTTCACCACGGAAATTATACAGTTTGAAGACTCTTCGCTGTCAAAAACATGGAAGGTCTCTTCCTCCTCGGTAAGCATTGTATCTTTCACAAGCTCGCCGTTGACATAGATGGCAGCTCTTGCTTTTGAGCTTTTACAATTGCTTGTAAGGGTGATATCCGCTGAAGTTCCCCTGAAAGCAAATTCCACTCCCGAACAGGTATGGGACAAAATTCTCACGCCGTCCTTGCAGTAGGTCCTGCCCATTACTTTTACCAAGCCGTCAGCAGCGCTGCTGTCAGATTCATAAAGGGTAGGTTCAGGCTCGGTCACCGCTTCGGTTATCGTCTCGGTAACTGTTTCAGTAATTGTCTCGGTAA
>JBJESH010000249.1:1715-10236 GCA_051882695.1 Oscillospiraceae bacterium
GTAATTGTCTCGGTAACAGCTTCGCTCGTTTCTTCAGCAGTTGTTTCTGCTTCTGTTTCTGTAACAGTTTCCGACTCTGTTTCGGATTCAGCCTCGGTGATTTCTGTAACCGTCTCCGTTTCGGTTTCCGCGACTGTTTCACTTTCCGCGAACGTTTCGGGCACGGATGTCGTTTCAGACGTTTCCACAGGTTCTTCCATTATGCCTTCGGCGATATAAAACCGCTCTGAGGCTTCAATATAATATATCTGCTGCGGAGGCGTTTCGTCAACGGGCTTGCACGCAGCCAGCATTGCCGCAGATATAATCAGCGCAATTGCCGTAAAATATTTTTTTGTTCCCATTGACTGACCTCCGAAATTTTACTGTGCGGCCGTTTCGCTTGTTTCTTCGGAAACTGATTCTATATTTTCCTGCTCCTCAGACACGGAAGTATCAGAGGTAACCGCTGTTTCCTCAATGCTCGGCATAAACTCGTCCTTTGCTGCTGTAATATAGCTTAAAAGCCTTATGTAAGCCATCTGTGAAAGATGCATTCCGTCGCCGCTGTCGCACTCGGGAAGCAGATAGCCGTCCGTATCGGAAAGTATATCCTGAATATCAAGATAGTAAATTTCCTCATTTTCAATTTTCTCGCACATCTCCCTGGCTGCCTGATTGTACTCGCGGATACGTTCGTTGGCGTTCCACTCGTGATAATCGGCAGTAGGACTCATGCTCAGTATAACGACCCTGCTTTCGGGAGAATGTGCAAGCACATCCTCGGCAATATTTTTCAGGTTCTCGGAATAGACCTCCTTGTCGGTCATATTTATGTCGTTGATGCCCATCCACAGAAAAACCGCCGCAGGCTTGTAATAATCGACTGCCTGTTTCAGGTCAAATTCGTTGTTCTCCATTTTAAAAGTATAGTCATAAATATTGCGCGCAGCTCCGCCGCCTACTGCTGCCACCTGCTTTGTGGTAAGCAGGTCGTTGTAAACATAGAGTGCTCTGCAAACCGAATCCCCCACAAAAAGAGTGTTCTCCATAAAATCCTTGTCCCAATTGAGGTCTTGCCACTCCATCTTTGGGGTGATAACTCTTGCTGCTTTTTCGGTTTCCGAGACTGTTGTTTCCGGCGCTGTTGTTGTAATTATTTCAGGTACCGACACTGTTTCCGGCACAGAAATTGTAGTCATCGGGGTAATAGACGTTAACGAAACAGTTTCCGTTACAGTATTATCCTCTACCTTTTTGCATCCCGAAAAAGAAAGCGCCGCCGAAAATAATGCGGCAGCAAAAGCAACATACGCAAAACCTTTTATTTTCATACCCCTTGAACTTCCCTTCAATTTCAAAAAAATAACTAAATAAATTTTATCACAAAAGCTTTGCCTTGTCAACAAATCAACGCTGTTACGACAAAAAAAGCATAAAATTTTTTCTTGATGAAATTTAAATGAAAAAATGGAAAAAGCATTCCATTTTATACGGATGTGTGTTATAATAATAAAAACCAATTAAACTGTAGACAAAAAATCTTCGCATAATCCATATACGCAAGATTATGCTCAATTTTTTGTACAGTTTTTAAATGGTTTTTAGTATAATATAAAAAACGAACAGGAGGCAACCGTATGAATATACTGTCACTTCTTATTCCCAAAAACGAATCAGCGTATATTTTTGATACCTGTACCCTGCGGCAGGGACTTGAAAAAATGAAGGCTCACGGTTATACTGCCATTCCCGTTCTGACAAAAGATGGGATGTATGCGGGTACTGTCAGCGAGGGTGACTTTCTCTGGAACATTCTTGACAGATTTGACAACAGCATGAAGTCAAAGGAAAAGCTTCTTATTTCAGATATTATCCGTAAGGACTTCAACCCGTCCGTTAACGTATACATTTCAATGGACGAGCTTTTGCAGTGTGCCGTAAACCAGAGCTTTATTCCCGTTACCGATGACAGAGGCTATTTTATAGGCATTGTTACAAGGCAGAAAATAATTCTTACTCTTTTGCAGAATTCCGAAAATAAAAAAGTTCAATAATACATATTTTTATACAGGATACCATAGATGTTTAAGTATTAAAGCCGATCCGCAAAATGCGAACCGGCTTTGCTGTTTATCTTATATTAATACTAAAAAATATTATCAAGGCTGTCAGAAACAATACTGCCAAAACAACTGCCGCTATGAGAAACGCTCTGCCGTTTTTCTTTTCCGGCTTTTTTTCTTCAAGCACTGCAAAGGTTTCTTTGAAGTCACGCTGCATTTCCTTTATATCCTGCTCAAGCAGACGTATCTTCTGTTTGTCTGTCAGCTTTTTCGGTGGCTTCGGCTCTTTCAGTTTCGGCATAAAATCAAATCCGTTTCATCGTCAGTCTGATATTATTCTGAGGCTTTTTCAGCTTCCTCGGCAGCCTTGGCTGCTTTTATCATAATTGCACATTCAAGGCGCTTTTTCTGAACCTCGCAGGAAAACTTGTGCGCTGTAAGAACATTTCCGGCATAAATGTAGTTATTTGCGTTACATCCGCCGCTGCAATAGAATTTCGCCCAGCATTTTTTGCAGTCCTCTTTGTTGTAAATATGTGTCTTGGCGAAATCGTTCTTGATATCTGTATTGAATGTACCTTCGTTGATGTTACCCATTTTGTATTCTTCATAGCCGACAAACTGGTGGCAAGGATAGATATCTCCCTCGGGGGTTATGGCAACATACTCATTTCCGCTGCCGCAGCCTCTGAGACGTTTGATAGCACATGGACCCTGATCAAGATCAAGCATAAAGTGGAAGAAATTAAAATGCTTGCCCTGCTTGTCATGTTCAAGAATAATATTTGCAAGACGTTCATACTCGGAGAAAATTGCAGGCAGATCCTTTTCCGTAAGAGCATAGCTCATTGCAGGGTCGGCAACTACGGGTTCAACGGATATCTGGTCGAAGCCCTCATCATAGAGGTGAACAACATCCTCGGCAAAATCAAGGTTATACTTTGTAAAAGTACCTCTCACATAATAATTCTCATAATTTCTCTTCTGTGCAAGGGTCTTGAATTTATCCATTATCCTGTCGTAACAGCCTGTGCCGTCAACACGCTTTCTGACGCGGTCGTTAACGCATTTTCTGCCGTCGATGGACATGACAACGTTGGACATCTCCTTATTGATGAAATCCATTTTCTCCTCGTCAAGAAGCATACCGTTTGTGGTAATTGTAAAACGGAAACGCTTGCCGTATTCTTTTTCCCTGCTTCTGCCGTACTCCACAAGCTTCTTTACAACGTCCCAGTTCATAAGGGGTTCGCCGCCGAAGAAATCAAGCTCAAGATTTTCACGGTCTCCGGAATTTTCAAGAAGGAAGTCCAGTGCTTTTTTACCTGTTTCAAAATCCATATGCATACGCTTGCCCAGACCGTAATCGCCTGTTGAAGCAAAGCAATATTCGCAGCGGAGGTTGCAGTCCTGCTCAACCAGCAGACACATAGCCTTAACGGGAGAAGCTACCGAATATTTTGCAAACTTTTCATAATCGTCCTCGGAGAAAAGAATACCGTCGTTGTAAAGCTCCACAACCTCTTCATAGCAGGACTCGATATCCTCGGGAGTATAAAAGCGTGAAAGCTTCTCTACTACCTTTTCGGGACATTTTTCTGCAAAAGGCGGCTTTACATTGTCAAGCATATCATATGTAAGCTCGTCCACAAGATGGACTCCGCCGCTGTGAACATCCAGAACAATATTTAATCCGTTAAGTTTATATTTATGTATCATAACTGCACCTCTTAGTATAGAAAAATCCCAACATAATTTGATTTGATGTCGGGATGATCTCTTGTTTTTTTAATAAAGCAAATAAGGGACATTTCTGTCCCTTAATACTTACTCCGTCAAGACGGAATTACTTTTCGCACTTCTGGTTAGCAACTGTGCAGGAAGTCTTGCAAGCAGACTGACAGGAAGCCTGACACTTGCCGCAGCCGCCCTTAGCAGCAGTTTTCTTCAGATTAGCCTTATTGATAGTGATGATATGCTTCATAAGAAAACCTCCGATAAAAAATAGATTAGTGATATTATAACACATAATACGACATATTGCAATAGTCATTTTAACGAAATCTTCGGGGAGAATTTACACCAATTATACCACCGATAGAAGAACATATCAATATTATTAACATTTTTGTAAAAAAACCGCCTGCTGAGAAGCTTTTTACGAATATTATCCCGCAAAGCAGCGCTGCAAGAAAAATTATTATTCCGCAGGCAATGCCTGTTTTAATGCCGTATTTTCTCCTTCGCTTTGCAGCGGTGTAGCTTGCCGCAAAGCAGCCTGCGCAAAGGGATATGCTTGACATTACCGAAAATGCGCCGTCGCTCAGGTCTACTGCCGAAGCGATAGCCGAAAACACAAGCAGGGTAACAAAAATTGCGCCGATACAGGCAAAAGCTGCCTGCAGGACCATTATTAATCTTTCCGTGCGGAGACGTTCCGCAGGAGTTTTCCTGCGCATAAAAAATTCCTCCGTTCATTATTTCTTCAATAATATGCTGAACGAAGGAAAAATATTACTTTTAATTTGTTACTTTTTGCTTACTGCTTCCTCAGGAGCGTCGTGGAGAGTTTTATTCTCTGAGATCGCCCAGATCATAACGCGAATCTTGGAACGGTCGCCGCCTGTTTCGATAACAGCTGAATCTTCATGGGGATTTTCGGCGTTTCTGTTGATACGAACGATAATACCTGTTATTCCGCCGATAGTTACTACCTCGTCGCCCACCTGAAGATTGTCTTTAAGGATCTTGGCTTCCTTTTCCTTTTTCTTCTGCGGACGAATTGCAAGGAAATAGAAAAGAACGATGATAAGTCCGAATGAGAACACATAGTAGAGTATCATGCCTGCAGGACTTGCCTGTGCTGTGTCGGCACCTGCCGCATTTGCTTCCGCACGGAGCATAAAATTGAAAAGTGCTGTATTCATTAATAATCCTCCTGTAAAATAAACAATAATAATATTATAACATTATTTTCCCAACTTGCAAGGGTTTTCACAAAATTTTTATTTTCGCAGATAAATATTATTCTATGTCAAATGCGTTTATTTCCGTCCAGACGGGGTAATATCCTGCACGTTTTGCCACGTTCTGGGAAGCAATATTGCCGCTCCATGTACCGTAATAAGGTACTGCGCCGTGCATGAAAACCGCTTGGGTAAGTGCCGACACAAGCTCGGTACCGATGCCCAGTCCTCTGTATTCGGGAAGGACGTCTATCCCTATCTGCCAGAAGCGTTCGCTGTCGTTGCTTGCTCCTGCCATTCCTACGATCTGTCCGCCGTTGAGAGCGCATACTGCGAGGACGTCATGACGAGGCTTCGAGGAATCGTACATAAGCGCATTGGCAAAGCCTTTTACCGGATAAAGCTCCGATACGATTTCATTTTCCTCATAAAAATGCAGACGAAATCCGTCACGGGGAATATATTTATACGGCGTTGCAGGCAGGTAAAAAATACTGTTGAATGCAATTGCCTTATTGTATTTTGCAAGCTTTGCATTTATCTTCCAGATCTTTGTCTGCTCAAAAATTTCCGCTCCGCTGCATTTTGAAAGCAGTTCGCCTGCAAAATCAAGCATTTCGCTTGCGGCGGAAATTACAGTTCCGTGACCCATTGTCGCCGCTTTGAAAAAGTCCGGCTCTTTGCGGAAATGACGCCGTCCGTCAGAGAGCCTTGAAAGCGTTGCCTTGTTTTCTCCCGAAAAAAAATCTTCGGGATTACAGCAGTAATCGCAGGCAAGCTGCGCCGCAGCTGAGGCAATAAGTTCGTTTTTGAAAATCATTTCAGTCCTCCGTTTTGGGAATATTGCGGAGATAGTCGTTAAGCAGATTCCAGCCTATGCTGTCATAGCGGAGAAGCTGCTGCGCATATTTCAGCGGAAACCACTCTGCACTGTCCACCTCTACCGACGGTACAAGCTCGCCCTTTTTTACCTTGCAGATATATCCGAGCATAAGATTATCCTTTTTGGCGTAATAGTAGCTGCCGATATATTTATAAGAAACCACATCAAGACCGATTTCCTCTTTGACCTCTCGAACCACGGTGGCTTCGGGAGTTTCTCTCTGCTTGACATATCCTGCGACGTTGATATAATTTTTAGAAACATAGTCCTGCTTTATAAGAGCTATTTCTGAGTTGTCCTCTGTAACGCAAAGGCAGATAACGCAGCAGTATGAAAATGGGAAAAACGGGCGTTTGCAGCTGTCGCAGTAAGGTATCTCGCCCTCGTCGCCGCAGTTTTTCAGATACAGCTTTTCGCCGCATTGGGGGCAGTAGGAAAAGTTCATAGGAGTCCTCCGATTACTTGATTTTATAGGCAAGCGCCTGAAGCGCCAGCAGGTAGCCGTCCTTGCCGAAGCCGAAAAGGCTTCCCGAGCATACGGGAGCAATTACCGAGTTATGGCGGAATTCCTCACGCTGACAGATGTTTGATATATGCACCTCGATAACGGGAATTTTAATTGCGGCAATAGCATCGCGGATAGCATAGCTGTAATGTGTATATGCGCCTGCGTTGAGAACTACGCCGCATTTGTCGAGGCGTGCCGCATGAAGCTTGTCAATAATTTCGCCCTCATGGTTGGACTGGAAGCACTCGCAGCTGTCGAAGCCAAGCTCCGCTGCCTTAGTCTTTATTTCGTTGCATATGCTTTCGTAGCTGTCCGAACCGTATGTGCCCGGCTCGCGCTCCCCAAGCAGGTTAAGGTTCGGTCCGTTGATGATAAGTACGTTTTTCATATCAGTATTCCTTTCAGCATATCGGCTTTTATTTTGCAATGCTCTCATAATATTTCTTCATTGCCTGTGAGTCCTCGGTCTGGGTGCCTGCGCTTTCGCATATGAAAACGGGAGAAAGGTTTCTCTCGTAAACAAGCTCCATAAGCGGTTCAAACTGCGGCCCGTAGACTGTATCTTCAAAAGTAAGGTGCCGCTTTTCGCCGCCCTTTTCGGTGTACTCGATTTTTGAAAAATGCGAGTGGAAAATCTTTGCTCTGTCGGAGCCAAGCTCGTTTTCAATGATATCAAGTATAGCGGCATACTCAGCTTTGCCCTTTATCTCGCCAAAGGTACGGGCGTTCAGGTGTCCGAAATCAATACAGGGTATAAAACTGTCATCAACCTTGCATATTTCCATAACTTCGTGCAGGTCGCCCAGCTGATTTATTTTTCCCATGGTTTCGGGGCAGCAGTGAATATGTCCCAGACCATCTGCTATAAGCGCTTCACGGGCTTTTTTCATTGTAGCCTTTGCAAGCTCAAGAGCCTCCTCACGGGTCATTTTCGAGCAGGAGCCGCTATGGATAACTATTCTGTCGCCGCCCATTGCGTTTACTGCCGCTGCGGACTGTAAAATGTAGTTTATGGAGTTATCGCGTTTTTCTTCCTCAACGCTTGAAAGGGAGATAAAATAGGGTGCGTGTACCGAGACGGTTATGTTCTTTTCCGCAAGCGCCCTGCCGATCTCGGCGGCAGCCTCTGCGCCGACTCTTACGCCCTGACCGCACTGGTACTCAAAGTGGTCAAGACCGAATTTTTCAAGGTACTCGCCAAGCTGTACGGATTTTTTATAGCCCATTGTTTTAAAGCTTTCGGCAGTTCCTGCCGGTCCGAATTTTGCGCTCATATTATCTTCCTTTCTTAATTTTAGAATCTGTTGTACTTCTTAGGCAGCAGCGGCTTTTCTATTGCACGCTTTACTTTAAAAAACGTACTTTTCTCCGGCTCGATGGGATACACGAAAATTGAACGTATCCCTGCAAGATTTGCACCGAGAATGTCCGTGAATATCTGGTCGCCCACGGCACAGACCTGCTTTTTGCTTACTTTAAGTTCCTTTATTGCCTGTTTAAATCCCTTGGGCAGCGGCTTTGCACCGTTGGGTACGAAATGAAGTCCAAGCATTTCCGCAAAGGGCGTAACGCGCTCGGCGGTGTTATTGCTGACTATAAGAAGCTTTATGCCGTGCTTCTGCATATTGTCTATCCAGTCAAGAACTCCGTCGGCAGGGACGGGATTGTCGTGAGTGGTAAGAGTATTGTCAAGATCCAGAATAAGTGCCTTTATGTCAAGAACATTCAGTGCTTCGGGGGTTATCTCCAGCACTGAACGCAAGGCATATGTGGGTTTAAAAACTGCCATAACAATACTCCTTTGATTAATGCGGAATGCAGAATTCGGAATGCGGAATTAAAAATCACATCAGTATTTCGGAATGAAAATACTTTTCCTGAAAATTAACAGCGTTTTTGATTTCTTCTTTGGTAAAGATGAGATTTTCGGGGGCAACGACCCATTTTCCCTCAACATCATCTAAGCGGCGGATAATTGCAATAATTTTCCCCGTATATTCCTTTACAGGCTCATTTACACCAAGCAGGTAAGCGTCCTGCTTCTCTCCGTCGGGGGCGATAATTTCCTCGATATAGCCGTAGTTTATGGGGTAATACATATCGGGATATTCAGGGTGAC
>JBJESH010000250.1:0-2488 GCA_051882695.1 Oscillospiraceae bacterium
CCTCATCGACCCGGAACTGGCAGGAGTGAAGAGCGCCGTGACTCCCAAGCTGGACTATGTTCCCGATTTTATCAAGGAAAAGGCATTTGAAGAAAAGGGAAGAGATCTGAAGGGTGCTGCAAATGCTCTCTGGCATTTTAATAAGGCGCTCATCGACGCAGTCTGCGATATTGTTCCTGCAATAAAGCCTCAGGCAGCTTATTATGAGATGTATGGCTGGCATGGTGTTAAAACTCTTTATAAAACCATTGAATATGCTAAAGAAAAGGGAATGTTTGTAATAGTTGACGGCAAGAGAAACGATATCGGTGCAACTATGGAGGCATATACAAACGCTTATCTCGGAAGCACAGCAGTTGACGGCAAGTCTTTTGAAGGATTTGGTGCTGACGCTCTTACTGTGAACGGTTATCTCGGAACAGACGGAATTGCTCCGTTGACAGCAGTATGCAAGGAAAATGACAAGGGCATTTTTGTTCTGGTCAAGACCTCAAACAAATCCAGCGGTGAGCTTCAGGACAGAAAGCTTGATGACGGCAAGACTATATACGAAACAATGGGCGATATGTGTGAAAACTGGGGTGCCGACACTATTGGAAAGTATGGATATTCCGCAGTCGGCGCAGTTGTAGGCGCAACCTATCCCGAACAGCTTGCGGAAATGAGAGCTAAGCTTCCTCACACATTCTTCCTTGTACCCGGCTACGGCGCTCAGGGCGGCGGTGCAGAAGGCGTTGCAAAGGCATTTGACGAAAAGGGTCTGGGTGCGATCGTTAATTCTTCCCGTGCAGTAATGTGCGCATATCAGAAAGAAGGATGCGACCCCAAGGATTTTGCAGGCGCAGCAAGACGCGAGTGCATCAGAATGAGAGAGGACATCACAAGCTTTGTAACTGCTCTTAAAAAGTAAAAATGTTCAGCAGCCTTACGGCGTGCTTGAAATAAGGAGGAAACAATATGTCTTTATTTAATATTGGCGATAAGGCGTACCTGATGCTTGCCGACGGAACAGTATTTGAGGGCTTTTCCTTCGGCGTAAAAGGTACCTCTTTCGGCGAGATCGTATTTGCTACCGGTATGACGGGATATGAGGAAACGCTTTCCGACCCAAGCTATTACGGTCAGATAGTTACGCAGACATTTCCGCTTATCGGAAATTACGGCGTAAACGACGAAGATTATGAGTCCAATACCTCAGTGGTAAGCGGATATGTAGTGAGGGAATGGTGCAATGCTCCTTCAAATTTCCGCTGTGAGGGAAACGTGGACGAATTCCTCAAAAAACATAATATTATTGGCATACATTCAATCGACACACGCTGTCTGACGAGAATTATCCGTGAACACGGCGTTATGAACGGCGTTATAACAACCGAGAACGTGTATGAGAAAAAGGACGAATTTCTGAAGAAAATAAGCGAATTTAAGATAGTTAACGCGGTTAAAAGCGTTACTGTCAAGGAGCAGGAATTTTTCAAAGCAGATGACGCAAAATACAACGTTGCACTCTTTGATTTTGGCTATAAATTTAACATCAGACGGGAGCTTGTAAAGCGTGGCTGCAACGTGACCGTTGTTCCCGGTGACACAACTGCCGAGCAGATAAAGGCGCTTAACCCCGATGGGATAATGCTTTCAAACGGTCCCGGCGACCCTGCCGAAAATGTAGAGATAATCGCAAATCTTCGTGAGATAAACAAGCTTGGTATCCCGACCTTTGGTATTTGCCTCGGACATCAGCTTACCGCCCTTGCTAACGGTGCAAAGACCGAAAAGCTGAAATACGGTCACAGAGGCGCAAATCAGCCTGTTATTGATATTGCCTTGGATAAGACATTTGTTACCTCCCAGAACCACGGCTATGCTGTTGTAAGCGACAGCATTGATCCATCAGTGGGCGAGGTTTCGCACAAGAATGCAAATGACGGTACTTGCGAGGGTGTAAGGTACAAGAGCTTCCCTTGTTTCACGGTACAGTTTCACCCCGAAGCCTGCGGCGGTCCTCAGGATACTGCCTATCTTTTTGACGAATTTATTGATATGATTAAAAAGAACAAGGAGGACAAATAAAATGCCGCTGAGAAAAGATATAAAGAAAGTCCTCGTTATCGGCTCGGGACCAATCATTATCGGACAGGCTGCCGAATTTGACTATGCAGGCACACAGGCGTGCCGTGCGCTAAAGCAGGAGGGCCTTGAGGTCGTACTCATAAACTCAAACCCTGCAACAATTATGACCGACAAGGCTATGGCGGATAAGGTTTACATCGAGCCGCTTACCCTTGATGTGGTAAAGAAGATAATTGAAATTGAAAAGCCTGACAGTGTTCTTTCAACTCTGGGCGGACAGACTGGTCTGACCCTTTCCATGCAGCTTGCGGAGTGCGGCTTCCTTGAGGAGCATAACGTCAAGCTCCTTGGTGCAAATCCTGAAACTATCCATAAGGCTGAGGACAGACAAGCTTTCAAGGATACTATGGAAAAAATC
>JBJESH010000251.1:0-10189 GCA_051882695.1 Oscillospiraceae bacterium
CATCGTTGAACAGCTCAAAAAGCTCGGCTGCTCCTGCGACTGGTCAAGAGAACGCTTCACAATGGACGAAGGCTGCAACAAGGCTGTCCGTGAGGTTTTTGTCAACCTTTACAACAAGGGACTTATCTACCGCGGAGAGAGAATAATCAACTGGTGTCCTCACTGTAAGACCTCTATCTCCGACGCAGAGGTAAACTATGAGGATCAGGCAGGCCACTTCTGGCATCTGCGCTATCCCCTTTCCGACGGCAGCGGATATATTGAGCTTGCTACAACACGTCCCGAAACGCTTCTGGGCGATACTGCCGTTGCAGTTCACCCCGATGACGAGCGATACAAGCACCTTATCGGCAAGACGGTTATTCTTCCAATCGTTCATCGTGAAATTCCTATTGTTGCCGATACTTATGTTGAAATGGATTTCGGTACAGGCGTTGTAAAGATCACTCCCGCACACGACCCCAACGACTTTGAAGTAGGTCTGCGCCACAATCTGCCTGTTATAAACGTTATGACCGATGACGCTAAGATCGTTGCAGACTATCCAAAGTATGCAGGTATGGACAGATATGATGCAAGAAAGGCTATCGTTGCCGACCTTGAAGCGGAAGGTGCGCTTATCAAGGTCGAAGACCATGCTCACAATGTTGGCACCTGCTATCGCTGCGGAACAACTGTTGAGCCTAAGGTTTCCACACAGTGGTTCGTTAAGATGGAACCTCTTGCAAAGCCTGCTATCGAGGCTGTAAAATCCGGCAAGACAAAGTTTGTTCCAGAGCGTTTTGACAAGATCTATTACCACTGGCTTGAAAATATCAAAGACTGGTGTATTTCCCGTCAGCTTTGGTGGGGACATCAGATCCCTGCTTTCTACTGCGATGAATGCGGCGAAATGGTGGTTACCAAGGAAAACAGCGCAGTTTGTCCCAAGTGCGGCAAGCCTATGAGACAGGACGAGGATACCCTTGACACATGGTTCAGCTCTGCGCTGTGGCCGTTCTCAACTCTCGGCTGGCCAGAAAATACCGAGGACCTGAAATATTTCTACCCCACAAATACCCTTGTTACGGGTTATGATATCATCTTCTTCTGGGTAATCAGAATGATGTTCAGCGGTATTGAGCATATGGGCGAGGTTCCTTTCAATACTGTTCTTATCCACGGTCTTGTAAGGGATTCTCAGGGCAGAAAGATGTCCAAATCTCTCGGCAACGGCGTTGACCCTCTTGAGGAGATAGACAAGTACGGCGCTGACGCTCTCCGCTTTATGCTTGCTACGGGTAACGCTCCGGGCAACGATATGCGTTATATGGAGGAAAAGGTTAAGGCATCAAGGAACTTTGCAAACAAGCTTTGGAATGCTTCACGTTTCATTATGATGAATCTCCCCGACGACTTCAAGCTGAACGGTCTGCCCGAAAATCTCAACGTTGAGGACAAGTGGGTAATAAGCAAGTTCAACCGCCTTGCAAAGGAAGTCAACGAAAACCTTGAAGCTTTTGAGCTGGGTGTAGCAGTTGCAAAGCTTTACGATTTCATCTGGGACATCTACTGCGACTGGTACATTGAGCTTACCAAGCCGAGAATTGCCGCAGGCGGCGAAACTGCCGAAACTGCACAGGCTGTTCTTGTATGGGTTATGCAGGGTATGCTGAAGCTTCTCCACCCGTTCATGCCGTTCATCACTGAGGAGATATGGTCTGCTGTTTCCGACAGCGGAGTTCCGTGTATTCTCTCCGAGTTCCCCACATACGACGAAAAGCTTGACTTTGCCGCAGAGGAAGCTCAGTTCGAGAAGATAATCGCTGCAATCAGAGGCATCAGAAACCGCCGTGCGGAAATGAACGTACCGCCCTCAAAGAAGGCTGCTCTTCACATTGAGACTTCCGAAGCAGATATATTCGAGCAGGGCAGACTTTTCTTTGAGAGACTTGCTTCCGCGTCCGATATTGAGATAGCCGCAAAGGTTGAAATGCCCGACGCGGTAACAGTCGTTACCGACAGTGCAAGAATTTTCATTCCTATGGACGAGCTTGTTGACAAGGAAAAGGAACTTGCACGCCTTAACAAGGAAAAGGCAGCAGTTCAGAAGGATATTGACTTCTCGTCGAACAAGCTGAACAATCAGGGGTTTGTTGCAAAGGCTCCGGCGCAGCAGGTCGAGGCTGAAAAGGCTAAGCTTGCAAAGGCACAGGAGAAGATGGCTAAGATAGAACAGTCAATAGCGGCACTTAACAAGTAATAAAATACAACAGCGCACTATACTTTTATATTAAACACCATTAGAATTATGGAGAAGAAATCGCCGCAAAATCTTTCATATATGGATTTTGCGGCGAGAGATTCCCATGATTCAATAGGTGTTTAATATTAGTGCGCTGTTCTGGTATTTGATACAGGGGGGATTGGCGTGTTTGAGATAACGAGGGAAATGCTTGAGCAGGCGCTTGGAGAGGAAAGAAGAAAAAGAGAAAAAATAAATGAAAATGTAAATAAGTTTATTCCTCCGTGTCTGATTGTTTTTGGTGTTTTATCAGTAATTATTTTCTTTTTTGCACCTGTCGGCGTTAGCTTTGGTACAAAATTGTTACGCTGGTCAGGTATGGTTCTCATGATTGTAATTATTGGAATAATTGCCTTTTTCATCTATTTTGCAAAGCAAAATAAAATGGGAGTAATAGATGTAATCAAAGGTACATTTCTTGGAAAACAATATTCCGATGCACTGAAATTGGAGTTCGATGATAAAATCAGGTGGTTAAAATCTGCTTTAGCAAAAGCAAAGACACCATATGAAAAGCTTAATGCCATTTGCTTTCTTATTCAGGTGTACGCTGAAAAATGTATGGAAAATGAAGTTGATGAATATTTTAATATGCTTTCGCAGATTATTCCCAAAAAAACATTGGATAAAATAATGTTTCTTGATATACAGTTGTTATATTATGATTATAAAGATGATACAAAAAACTATCTTCGTACATATTCCGAGAATGACAATATTTTGAAATTGAAATGGGATATGACATTGTCAGAACAAATAGGCGTTTTTAACCGCTATATGAATTATGTATTTATAAATCGGGATTACCAAAAGGCACTTGAACTTTATAATCTCAATCTTGAGATCCACGAAAAAGCAGCGGAAATTGATGTAAATTTTGCTTTGCCGGAAGAAAACAAGAATTTATACTGCATTGACTATGCAATGCTTTACTGCAAACTTGGCGAAAAGGAAAAGGCGGCAGAAAGCTTCCGTGTTGCATTGGAGCGCAATTCAAATACCGATAAACCTTATCTGAAAAAACACCTTGAAAAAATCCGCAGAATGCTTGATGAAGCAGGAGTCGATTACAGCACCATAACATAAAAAATCATGCCGTCAGGTTCTACCCGACGGCATTTTTATTTGATATAAACAGGTTGATTTATGTAATCAGTTTCTGTCGTTGAAAATTCCAAGAAGTGCGCTGTAATCGTCAATTGCATTTGAAGCTGTGGGAGCGTCCTCGGAAGCGGAGCCGCCTGCTGCCTTCTCATCAGCCTTTACAACATTGCCGCTGAAATTCTTAAAGCCGGAAGCAATAACCGTAAGGTTGATCTCATCCTGCATATTTTCATCGAAGCTTGCACCGAAGATAAGCTCAACATCAGGATCTGCAGCCTCTGTAATAAGCTTTGTAGCTGTGTCGATATCGGTTGAAAGCGCGTCCTCAGACATAACAATATTAACGAGAAGTCTTGTAGCGCCGCTGATAGAGGTTTCAAGCAGCGGACTGGTGATTACTGCATTTGCAGCCTCGGCAGCCTTATCCTTGCCCGAACCGTGACCGATAGCCATATGAGCATAGCCTGCGTTCTTCATGGTGGTCTCAACGTCTGCAAAGTCAAGGTTGATGAAGCCGTCAACTGTGATAAGCTCTGCAATAGATTTTACACCTGTTTTGAGGATATTATCCGCAAGTGCGAAGCTTTCCTTCATTGTAAGGGGCTTATCGCTGGAAGAAATAAGGCGCTCGTTAGGGATAACAACCAGAGAGTCAACATTTTTCATAAGCTCGCTGATACCGCGCTCAGCCTGAACCATCTTGGCTTTCTGCTCAAAATTGAAAGGCTTGGTAACAACAGCAACGGTGAGGATATCCATTTCCTTTGCGACCTCGGCAACAACGGGAGCAGCGCCCGTACCCGTACCGCCGCCCATACCTGCTGCGATAAATACCATAGTTGCGCCCTTGAGAGCAGCTGCGATCTCGTCACGGTTTTCCTGTGCGGAACGCTCGCCTATCTCAGGCTTGTTGCCTGCACCGCGGCCTCTTGTAAGCTTTTCGCCGATCTGTACCTTAGTTGAAGCCTTGGAGGAACGCAGAGCAGCCGCATCGGTATTTACAGCAACGAATTCAACATCGAAAATACCCTCAGTAGCCATGCAGTTAAGGGCGTTTCCGCCGCCTCCGCCGACACCTACGACTTTTATATTAATATCGGAATAGATCTCCTCATTATCAACAGCAAAACCCATTTGCAACGTCCTCCTATTTAAATTTGAATAATAATCAAATAATTACATACACAACATTTATTTTAACATACTTTTATAAATATTTCAAGGGGTTTATTAAAAAAACATGCAATTTAGCAAATGTTTCTAATTTTTCTTACTCAAAATTCAGTTTTGTTGACTCGCTGCTGTCAGAAACGCTTTCCGTACTTGTTTCGGGAGGTGTTGTTTCTGTAACACCCGTTGTCTCCATACTGAGGCGATAGTTCTCATCTATCTGCTCAAGGTCGGCTTTGCTCAGGAACTGTCCGCCGTTTTCAAGCATTTTAAGCCTTCCCTCGGCGTCGGGAGAAATTTTTGTTGTAAGTATCTCCTCGGCAAGTCTGAATTTATAGTCGATGTCGGAAATCAAGCCAAGCTGAATATCAATACGATTTTCATAAACGCAGCTTACATTAAGCCTGTCAGTTACATCAAAGCTTGTGATCTTTGAAACAAATCCGCTGTCTGCCCTTTTCATAAGCTCAAATATGACCTCAGTTTTGTTCTCGTCGGAGGAAGCAAAGGTCTTGCCGACAAGCATTTCCTCAGCAGGCTCTGCCCCGTAAAAAACAAGCGTATTTTCAACAGGCTCGTTGGCATATCTGAGTATCTTACCGGATTCGCTTACTATGATAAAGCCCTCCTCACTCTGAAGGCTTGCTGTTTCTATGCAGGGAGTAACAACGATTTCTACCGATGACGGCAGCTTACGGTTTATTTCGGCAGTTTCAATGTAAGTAAGCTCTTTGGCAATATCCTTTTCCGCCTTGCTCATATTTTTTCGTATCATATTGTCGCCGCCCTCTATGCCGCTTGCCGAAATAATTTCGTCAGCGGAATAAATTGACGACCCCACGATCTCAATTGTTTCAACGTTGAAAAAAACGGTCACGGAAAGTATTGCAAATATAACAAGAACTATAAAAGCTATCATGCTGTAATGAAGCGACATATTCCGCTTATGCCTGTTTCTGCCGGAATAATTCTCCTGCATATTCTTTTACTCTCCCTTACTTTGATTAAATCCTTTTTATATCCGCGCCTACAGAGGAAAGGACCTTTTCTATCTCCTCATATCCGCGGTCGATGTAATGAACATTTGAAATTTCGCTTGTACCCTCTGCCGCCAGCGCAGCAGTGACAAGTCCTGCTCCTCCTCTTAAATCGGGAGCTTCGGTCTTTACTCCGTAAAGTCGATTTACACCTTCGATAACGGCTACCTTGCCCTCCACAAGAATATCCGCACCCATTCGGGTCAGACCGCCAACGTGCTTATAGCGGTTCTCAAAAATGTTTTCCACAAATACCGATGTGCCTTTTGCTTTGCAAAGTGCCGCCATAACAAACGCCTGAGCATCGGTCGGAAAACCCGGATAGACCATAGTTCTTATCGGCGCTACCGCCTTTAGCGGCCGCTTTGCACTGAAAAAGATCTTATCGTCAACGGTATGTACGATACAACCCATCTGCTCGAAAACGGGAAGAATATTTTCCTCGTCCGAGGGACGGCAGTCCGTTATAACAAGCTCGCCGCCTGCCGAAGCCGCACAAGCAAGATATGTTGCACAGGCTATTCGGTCGGGCATGATATCATATTCGCAGCCGTGAAGCCTTTTCACGCCGCTAATTGTGATTTTTCCGCCGCCTGCGCCGCTTATCTTAGCTCCGCAGCGGTTGAGGAATTCCGCAAGGTCGGCAATTTCAGGCTCTCTCGCCGCATTGTGAATAACCGTTGTTCCCTCCGCAAGCACTGCGGCAAGCATGATATTTTCCGTTGTACCCACAGATGGAAACGACAGTGATATTTTTGCTCCGCGAAGACCTGTTTCAGCAACACAGTCAAGGACGCCGTACTCTTCATGAATGGAAACGCCCATTTTTCTGAGTGCGGCAAGGTGCATATCTATCGGTCGGGGGCCAAGGTCGCAGCCGCCGGGAAGAGTTATCCTGCACCGTCCCGTCCTGCCAAGGACAGCCCCCAGAAAAAAGATAGAAGAACGCATTTCTCTCATTAGCTCGTCGGAAATTTCAGAACATGAAATACCTTCGGAATTCAGCGAAACAACGCCGTGGTCTTCCTCAAAGCCTGCCTTGCAGCCTAAATATGTAAGTATTCTCATTGCAGAGTAAACGTCTGAGATTTTCGGACAGTTGCGAAGCACAACGCTTTCTCCGCACAGAACCGAAGCTGCCATGATCGGCAGCGCAGCATTTTTTGCTCCCTGAATACGGATCTCGCCGTTCAGCTTTTTTCCTCCGTTTATAATCAGTTTCTGCATTTCGGCAGCTCCCTTACCGTTTTTTAGTTCATTTTATGCAGTAAGGGACTTTTGGTGCAGAAACGATCATTATCCGTCAAGCAAACGTTTTATAACGGTATAAATACGGTCAGGAGTGTCGCTGACATAGGTTTCTCCGGCACGTTTTGCAAGAGTATCCAGCTTGTCGGGATCATCTATGAATTCCTTGACCTTTTCTATAAGGACATCATCGGAAAGATTTTTCTCCTCAATAACCACAGCCGCACCTGCTCTTCCCAGAACCATAGCGTTGTGGTACTGATGATTTGCAGTAACATTCGGAGACGGTATAAGGATAGAAGCTCTTCCCACAGCCTGAAGCTCTGAAATAGTTGAAGCTCCGCTGCGGCAGATGATAAGGTCTGCTGCGGCAATACATACGTCCATATTGTGAATATATTCGCTTACGATAAGGCGGTCGTCCTTTTCGGGGTCGATGCCGGATTCGGCAAGCCTTTGCAGGAAGGTATCCCTGCCCATTTTGCCGTAGCCGTGAATATGGTTTACGGGAAGCTTATTTTCCTTTTCCCACTTGATAAGAGCCGCTGCACCGTTGTTTATCGCTCCGGCGCCAAGACTTCCGCCGAAGCTGAATATACATATTCCATCGTCAAGACCAAGCTTTTTCTTTGCCTCCGCACGGCTTATTGCTCCTGCGGAAAAGCCTGCTCTTACGGGCAGTCCCGTAACGGTATACTTTGCACAGGCGTCAAGGTGCTGAGCCGCTTCCTCAACTGTAAGCATTACCTCGTCAACTTTTTTTGCAAGCAGACGGTTTGTAATTCCAGGAAAAGCGTTCTGCTCATGAATTGCAGTCGGAATACCCATCTGAACCGCCTTTGCAAGAATAGGATAGCTTACATAGCCGCCCGTACCGATAACAATATCGGGTTTAAAACCGTTTATTATCTGTTTTGAACGATGTCCCGAAACAGAAAGATAAGCCGCTGCTTTTGCATTGCGGACGAGGTTTTTCGGCGTTATCTTCCGCTGAAAACCGCTTATCTTGATGGGAGCAAAATCATATCCTGCTTTCGGGATAAGGTTAGCCTCCATTCCGTTGGGAGTTCCCGCAAAGAGAAATTCTGCGTCGGGGTGATGCTGTTTTATTATTGAAGCAATGGCAAGGGCAGGATTAATGTGTCCGCCCGTGCCTCCGCCTGCAAGCAGTACCTTGAGCATTTGTTATCATTCCTTTCGCTTATTTCGGCTAAGTCTCTATGATAGACTGCCGCGAAATATTCAGTATAATACCCATCTGCACAAGCTGCATTATAAGAGCCGTTCCGCCATAGCTGAAAAACGGAAGCGATACGCCTGTGTTTGGGATAGTATTCGTTACAACGGCAATGTTGAGAAGTGCCTGCAAACCTATCTGCACGGTAAGTCCGACTGCGATCATCATTCCGTATTTATCGGGAGCTTTTGACGCAATATACATTCCGCGGAAGATGAAAAGCAGGAAAAGTATAATAACCATCAGCGCGCCCACAAAGCCAAGCTCCTCGCAGACAACTGCGAAAACGAAGTCGTTCTTTGCTTCGGGGAGATAAAGGAATTTCTGTCTGGAATTGCCCAGACCAAGTCCGAAAAGTCCGCCGGAGCCGATCGCTATCAGACTGTTTCTCGTCTGCCATGTGGCGGCGGCAGCCTGTTCGTTGAACGGGTCGATCCATGTAATGATACGCTTCTCAAAGTAGGAAAAGCCTTTGACCTCGATAAGTATGAACAGTATCAAAGCCAGTGCAGCGACCGCCGTTATACCAAGAACGACAAGATGCTTTACTCTTGAACCGCCCACGAACATCATTATTATTCCGATGGCACAGATAATAATTGTACCCGAAAGGTGCGGCTGTATCATCATAAGCGCAATTACAACGCCAAGGAATCCCATGAAAGGTACAATTCCATATTTAAAATATTTCATCTTTGAATAGTTTACCGAGATAAGATAAGCAAACAGCAGTATAATAGCCAGCTTCATCATTTCCGACGGCTGAAAAGACGGAAGTCCGGGGAATTTTACCCAGCGGTAGGAGTCATTGTGTGGGTCTGTAAAGGGTCCCACACGGCACAGAATGAGAAGGACTATACAGAACGCGTAAAATCCATAAGCAATTATAGGCTTTCTTAACCAGTGGTAATCAAAAAACGAAGCGAAGAACATTCCTGCAAGTCCGACAACAGCCATTTTCAGCTGATTCTGCACATAGTCCGTTCCGGTGCCGCCTTCGGCGATAGCCCATGCGTAGCCTGCCGAAAACATCATGATTATACCCATAACGAGAAGAACCATTACAATAAGCAGAAACGGATAATCAATAGGACCCACAGCAATTTTTTCGGTATATCCTTTTGACGTTCCGTTTGAAGTTATTTTCTTGCTGCGATTGTTTTTTCTTCTCCCGTTTGGAACGGCATTCGCAGTATTCTGCATTAGTATCCTCCTCTCTTAAAAAATGTTTATGCTCAAAGCTCAGCACAAATTATATATTAAGTTTGCCGCAACGCCTGCAATAAGTGCGGCGGTTGAAAATGTAATTACTATTTTGTACTCAGAAAAGCCGCAAAGCTCGAAGTGATGGTGGATAGGCGACATTTTGAAAAGCCGCTTGCCCTTTGTTATCTTGAAATACGTTACCTGGATAACCACCGAAAGAGCGTCAATGATGTAAACTATGGCTATCAGCGCAAGAAGCAGATGTCTGTGAGTGGCAAAGCCTATTGCACATACTGCACCGCCCAGAAACATTGAACCCGTATCGCCCATGAAAACCTTTGCCGGATGCAGATTCCACACAAGGAAGCCGAGACAGCCTCCTGCAAGAGCCATTGAGAAAATTGAATATTCCCACATTCCCATTGCGGCACAGAGCATTACGAATGATAACCCTACGATAACCGTTACCGAGCCGCAGAGTCCGTCGATACCATCGGTAAGGTTTACGGCATTGGTAAGGAAAATAAGATACAGAACCATTATCGGATAGTAGAATATACCGAAGTCAACATCCCCGAAAAATGGGAAACGTATTGCAGTGGAATGGTCTCCAAGCAGGTAAAGAGCATACAGAAAAGCGCAGCTTAAAAGAAACTGCATTATCATTTTCTGCTTTGCTTTAAGACCGAGATTCTGCTTCTTTACCGCCTTGATATAGTCGTCGATAAAGCCTATTCCTGCATTCAGCAGAGCAAAAGCAAAGCCTGCAAGAAGCTTGTAAAGTCCAGTATTGTCCGGAACAGCAGTAAGCGCCGCTTCACGGTAACGGAATATTGCATACCCCACGGCAGCTGCCACAGCCGTTCCGATAATAAACATAAATCCGCCCATCATCGGCGTACC
>JBJESH010000252.1:0-2484 GCA_051882695.1 Oscillospiraceae bacterium
CATATTTTGCAGTGTTTGTCTTCCAGCTGCCTTTGAAAGCTCTTGTTTTTATTGCAAACGCAGGCGCACCGCGGTTTTTGATAGAAATGCTCCGCAATTTGTGCAGTATGATAGGATTTCAAGCTATTTTCTCCGCAGGAGATTTTGTTCATTCTCTTTTGTATGTTAATTTCCAGTGGATGATGATTTTTGCTCTGCCGTTTATGCTTGCCTATAACGGCAAAAAGGGCAGGGGACTTAAAAATCTGTTTTATGCCTATTACCCATTGCATATAGCCGCACTGTATATTATCGGTTCTTTTATGTAACGCTGCACCGCAGTTTTTTGTTGACATAATACAACGATAATGGTAAAATAAAAGCAGTATATATTTTTTATAAAGGAAGTTTAATATAATGCCCATAGAATTAACCGAAAAGAAATTCAGCATAGAGGACGCCTTTGAGCTTGCTGACAGTACAGACCTTGAAAAAACCATGCGCAGATTTGCCGAAAGAATGCAGATGTACCGTGCAGGAATAAAGGAGATACGCACCAAGCTTGAGATACTGGACGAGGAGTTCCAGACGAAATATTCCTACAACCCGATACATCATATTGAGTCGAGACTCAAATCGGCGCAGAGCATCGTCAAAAAGGTCAAGTCAAAAGGTCTTCCTGTCAGCGTTGAGTCAATGGCGGCGAATATCACCGATATCGCAGGCATAAGGGTCATCTGTAACTATATCGACGATATATACCGTGTTGCCGACCTGCTGACAAGTCAGGACGACGTAAAGCTTGTCCGCGTCAGGGACTACATAAAAAATCCAAAGCCGTCCGGCTATAAAAGCCTGCACCTTATTGTTGAAATACCTATCTTCCTTTCAACGGGACCCGTTCCAATTCCTGTTGAGATACAGATACGCACCATTGCAATGGACTTCTGGGCAAGCCTTGAGCATAAGCTGAAATATAAAACCCAGAATGACGTTTCACCCGACCTGCGTGAACGTCTGAAAGTCTGCGCAGACGAAATATCCGCGCTTGATTGTGAAATGCAGGATATCCATACCACCATACAGCGCCGGAACGGAATAGAGCAATGAGCGGCTGCATTTTTACCGAAACTCCCGTGGGACTTCTCAGGCTTGCTTCAGACGGTACATCACTTACCGCCATAAGCCCCTGTCCGTTTCCCACCGGTGAAGTTTTCAGAGATGAGATCACCATTGCCGCAGAACGCCAGCTGAATGAGTATTTCACTAAAAAGCGCAAAAGCTTTGATATCCCGATTTATATGAACGGTACTGATTTTCAGTTAAGTATCTGGCGTGCGCTTATGGAAATTCCGTACGGAGAAACAGTTTCATACGGAACGCTTTCCGCAATGACGGGAAATCCCAAAGCCTTCCGAGCAGCAGGAAACGCCTGCGGAAAAAATCCTCTGATGATAATAGTTCCGTGTCACAGGGTAATTTCCTCCGACGGGAAAATCGGCGGTTTCAGTGCAGATATCAATATAAAAAAATACCTGCTTGATTTTGAAAATTAATAAAACGAAAGGAGAGTCCGAATGCGCAGAAAAATTCTTGTGTGTGCCGTACTCTCCTTTTGTGTTGCCGCATTTTCATCCTGCGGAAACGGCATAAACGACAAAGACGGCGCACAGGCTTCCGCAGAAGTAACTGTTAATACAATTTCCGAAGCTGCGGAAACTCAGATCACGGAAATATTATCGGAAACTATTCAGTCAGAAACAAAAACTAAACAAACTTCTGAGATCGTGTCGGAAACTTCCGCATCGGCTGTCATGACCGGATCTGAAACCGAATTTACCGTATCATCTGTGCAGAATGAAACCGAAACGTCTGCGGAAATTTCGGAATCCGTAACGGAATCGGAAATAGCTGAAATTCCCCAAACAGTTACCACTGAAAGGAAAACTGAAGTAGTCATTCCCGAAATTAAAGTACCTCTTGCAAGCGGAATTAATGTCATTTCGGGAGAAAACGCCGAGGTCGATTACAGCCATGCCGATGACGGCTATATTTCTGCGGTCTATACGGGCAAAAGTACGGCGGCAAAACTCAGGATAAAATGCGGAGAACTGCAATACGACCACGACCTTTCCGCCGATGGCAGAACGGAGTTTTTCCCCCTTATGGGCAGCGGAAGCTATACAGTAAAGGTATATGAGCTTGTGTCAGGGAAAAGCTATGCCGAGGCTGCTTCGGGCAGCTTTGAGGCTGCGATAAAAAGCGATACCGCAATGTATCTCTATCCAAACAAATACAGCAGCTTTGACAGCAGCTCGGATTGTGTAAAAAAAGCGGCGGAGCTTTGTGAAGGGAAAAACTCAGAGATGGAAAAAATAGCCGTGATCTTCGGTTACATTTCCGAAAACATCACATACGACAAGGAGCTTGCTTCAACAGTAAAAAGCGGATATGTTCCCGACCCGGACAAGACGCTTGCAAAGGGAAAGGGAATATGTTTTGACT
>JBJESH010000253.1:0-10173 GCA_051882695.1 Oscillospiraceae bacterium
GAAAACGCCCTTTGACTTACCTTTCAGCGGAATTTCACCTATAGGCTCAACGGTAACTCTGTTCTTTACCTGTTCGTATACCTTTTCGCTGATAAGTACCTGACCTCTTTTAGCATTGGACTCAAGGCGTGCGGCAGTATTAACTGTGTCGCCTATCGCTGTGTAGTCCATACGGAAATCGCAGCCGATATTTCCCACAACGGCAGGACCGCAGTTTACGCCCACACCGAAGCTGACGGATTTTCCGTACTTCTCCATAAATTGGCTTTCAATAGCATTTCCACCGCTTACAATGTCCCAAGCAGTTTTTACGGCTCTGTAAATATAGTCATCAAGGTCGAAGGGAGCATTGAAAACAGCCATCGTAGCGTCTCCGATAAATTTATCAAGAGTACCGCCGTTGCTGAAAATCGCGTTTGTGGTAAGGTTGAGATAGCTGTTAAGAATGTCCACGACCTGTTCCGGTTCAAGACTTTCGGACATTGGAGTAAAACCTCTTATATCCACAAAAAGCACGGCAATGTCACGGTTTTCACCGCCAAGCTTGATATGGTAATTTCCTGTTTTGGCGATTTCTTCAACAACCTGCGGAGCAACGTATTTTTTGAATGCGGCAGTGATTTTTTTCTTTTCGGCGCTTTCTTCAGCATACTTTCTGATGATATTTGCAAGGTAATAAACCAAAGAGAACAGAGGAGCATAAAGTATCGGGAAAGTTGTTCCGACGCTGTTCAGGGCAATTCCTGCCGCTGCACATCCGAATATGATCAAAATAACAATCGGAGTTGAGTACCTGAGACGCAGTTTTTTTGAAATAATGTAAGCACAGCAGGATATTACCGCAGCGGAAAGGGCAGAAATGGTTCTGTTGGCAGGAACCGGGCATTTGCCGTCCAGCAGTCCCTGAACTATATTTGCGTGAATTTCCACACCATACATCTGGTCGGCGCTGTTTGGAACAGAAAACTGATCCTGAAGTCCGGAAGCGTATGCTCCCATGATAACAATGCAGTCGGTAAATATTCTTGGGTCAACCGTACCGTCGAGTATGCTGCTCAGAGGAATATGTTCATAATCAGAAGGTCTGCCGGCATAGTTTATCCACATTCGGTTTCTGTCATCAAGAGATGGAATATTTTCTTCAATTCCGAGAAAATCACAGTAAGCCGAGTATATCTGTGCTGCAAAGCTTTTGTATGTTTCACCGTTCCATGATTCTGAAAGTATGGCTGAGCGGACGATACCGTCATCGTCAGGAGCGGAGTTTACAAAGCCTGTTACTGCATACTCGGAAATGATCGGCTGTTCTATAGATTCTATATTGAGATGGTCGATAAACGGTTTTCCGTTTTCATCGGTTTTATAAGCTGTGGTATAGTTTATATAAGAGCCTGAAATAACGTGGCCGTTTTTTATACACGCCTCTCTCAGAGCCTCGTCACCCTCGCTGTCCATGTTACCGAATATCATTATATCCATAGCGATAACAGCAGGATAATCTCCAAGTTTGTTGATAACATCGGCATAAACGCCTCTTGACCATGTGCCGAAAGGACCTATATCCTGCAAAGTCTTATCATCAATTGCAATTATTTTGATCTTGTTGTTGATACCCCTTGGCTGCTGGTAAAGCTTGTCACGAAGCAGGCTGTCAAATGAATAGAATACATCATAAAATGATATCAGAAAAGCCAAAGCAAATAATATTAGCGATTCAGCAGCAACAGCTGTTTTGCTTTTTTTCATACTGTATACCCCTACTCTCGAAAATTAAGATTTAATTGAAATAATTATAACATATTATTCAGAGTTTGTCACTAAGTTTTATAATTTTTATGATATTTTCTTTTTATCTATTTACAATAGGTGAAAAATATGATATAATAGTGTTAATTTTTATAGAACGCAAAATGATGTATATGTGATTTTTGAAAGGAGTGCCATTAAATGGATAACAATATTTCTTCAAGCGCTTTGCTCGATAAAATATTTACTATAACTCAGAATCTATACAAAGAAATGTCCAAAACCGACAGCGATGCAGAGAATGACCACAACACAATTTACAGGCTGCTTACCGACTTAGGAAGAATTTTGGTAAATGCTGACAGAGCAAGCTTTTGGAAATGGGATAAGCGCAGCCGTTCACTGTGGACAACTGCTGCCGTTGGTGCAGGCAGGATTACGATACCGGAGGGAACCGGTCTTGTCGGAAAAGCTTTGGCAGAAAAGCGAGCCATTGTCACCAATGATCCGTATAACGATCCGGATTTCAATTCGGATGTAGATAAAAAGACAGGTTATGTTACAAAATCCATTCTTGTAATGCCAATTTCCGACTGTAAGGGTGAATTTATCGGAGCTTATCAGGCAATTAACAAGCTTGATGACGGCGGATTTGACCTTGAGGAGGACGTAAGGCGTTTGTCACTGGCAGCATTCATATGTGGGATCACACTTGAATCGGACAGCTTCCTTGACGATTCACGTCACGATAAGCTGACTGAACTGAAGAACAGAATGGGCTTTTACAGCGATTACGATAAGATATACTCAAAAATACTAATCGATAACGAAAATATCAGAAACGTTTCGCTTTTTATCTGCGATATTGATTTCTTTAAAAAAGTAAACGATACATACGGCCATAATGCAGGCGACGCTGTACTGAAGCATGTTGCCGAGAATTTCAGAAGAAATTCGCGTATTTGCGACGGTATTTACAGATGGGGAGGAGAGGAGTTTATTGTTGTTCTTCCCGACACTGATGCTGTTCAGGCAGCAGAGGCTGCAGAACGTCTTAGGATTTGCATTATGGAATCGGTATGTCGTTTTGAAGCACTTGAAATCAAGGTGACCATGAGTTTCGGCGTCACTCAACTTGACCCGGCAAAATCCATAGAGGACAATATAAAGGACGCTGACGAAAAATTATACACAGCTAAAGAAACCGGAAGAAATCGTGTTATACTTTAAATTATGCAAAATCCTGTCTTTGTGTTTTCAAAGACAGGATTTTTTTAATCTGAAATTAAAGCAACTTTTTTTCTGTATATTTTTCTGAAAAGAAATACTGAAACGGCGGCAGTTAAAATTTCAGCAATAGGAAAAACTGTCCACATCAGCCAATACATTCCGGAAGCAGATTTTGCAATTTCTGAGAAAATAGCTGCAAAGGGAAATACGAACAGCAACTGTCGGCATATTGATATTACAAGCGATTCAAATCCTCCGTCCAGTGCTTGAAATACTCCCTGAAAGGCAATGTTGATGCCTGAGAAAACAAAACTGAACGAAATAACTCTCATTGCACTTATACATAGATTTTGTGTTGTGCCGGAAAGTCCGAAAATATTTGAAAACGGGACGGCGAATATCTCAAGCAAAATAAATCCTGCAAGCATTATAACAAATGTGTAAATGTGACCGTATTTTACACATTCACGAATACGTTTTTTATTGCCCATACCGAAGCTGAATGCGGTTATTGGCATAATTGCGTCACGCATTCCGAATGCCGCAAAAAGCAAAAACTGCTGGATCTTATAGAATAATCCGTATGCCGTAACCATAGCTTCACTTATTCCGCCGAATATGAGATTTAAGCCGTAAGTCATTACTGAAATAAGCGCCTGTGAGATAATTGCAGGAAAACCTACTGCGTAGATCATTTTGATAATTTTTAATGATGGTTTGAAAAAGCATAATTTGTCGGAAATAGTTTTGTTTACTTTTAAATGGAATATAAGAGCAACTGCAAATGATACGATCTGTCCTATGACCGTAGCGTAAGCTGCGCCCTTTACACCCATTTCAGGGCATCCAAGCAGACCGTAGATCAATATCGGGTCTAAAATAATGTTAGTCGCTGCTCCGGAAATCTGTGCGATTGTTGAGAAGAATGAATGTCCGGATGCCTGCAAAAGTTTTTCGTAAACCGCAAAGAATGACATGCCAAAAGAGAAAATGCAGCATATTCTTAAATAGTCTGTTCCCATTGCAGAAACAACAGGGTTTGCGGTCTGGGAATCGATATATATTTTCACGCCGCATATTCCGAAAATCAGAAAAACAATATAAATTATCAATGCTAAGAATACGGCATTTCCTGCGGATTTGCCTGCCTGTTCAATGTTGCCTTGACCAAGACTTTTGGCAGTGAGAACATTCGCGCCTACACCGGTTCCGATACCGACGGCAACCATTAGTATTTGCAGAGGAAATGCAAGAGTCAGAGCATTGAGAGCATCTTCGCCTCCGCTTGCCATATTTGATACAAAAGCGCTGTCTACAATGTTATAAACAGCTTGCAGCACCATTGAGATTATCATAGGTATTCCCATTGAGAGCATAAGCTTTTTTACAGGCATTGTACCCATTTTATTATTGCGTGAGTTTTCCATATTTTTATTCCTTTCTATAAAAAATGCGTGCAGCATAAAGCCGGATTTACGCTTTAAGCTACACGCATTTAAAATACTTTTTAATTCAGATAATCATATTTAAAATTATACTTATATTTCATCGGTTTGTCAAAGGACGATTTTAACAAAATAATTTAACAAAAACCATATTTTATTTGGTATCGCAAGGATTTTTTCTGCTTTATATGGTGTTTCAGTATTTTGCTTTTATTAGTAAATACAGTATATACAGGAAATTATAATTTTATATTCTCTTTGAAAAATTTATTTACTAAATTTAATTTTCCTCTTGACATATATAGATTATCTATATATAATATATGTAGATAATCTATATATGGAGGTATGCTTGAAAATGAAAATTGACAAGAGTCTTATGGCAGGGTCGACAGGTATGCTTATCCTGCATTTGCTGGCAGAGAAAGAAATGTACGGCTATGAGATGATAGAAACGCTTGAAAAGCGTTCTGACAATACCTTTTCTCTGAAAGCAGGAACGCTTTATCCTTTGCTGCACTCCCTTGAAAAAGCAGGATATGTTTCATCCCGTGAGGCAGAGTCGGAAAACGGGCGCATGAGAAAATATTATTCCATTACGGACGAGGGAACAGGCTTTCTTGAGGGAAAAAAGAACGAATGGAGCCTGTTTAGCGGTGCGGTAAATAAGGTGTTGGAGGGAGAAAGCTGCGTATGAAAAAGGAAGAATACATAAAGGCGGTGCTGGAGCAGGTGAGATGCAGTGATGTCCACGAGCCGTTAAAAAAAGAGCTTGAAGCCCATATCGACGATCAGGCAGAGGCTTTTATTTCCGTAGGACTTCCCGAAGAAAACGCCGAGGAAGAGGCAGTCAAAACTATGGGCGACCCGATAGAAACTGGTATGGGACTTGACGCAGCACACCGTCCGAGCTTTCCTATGGCCGTCTTTTTACCTGCGGTTATTCTACTGTTTACGGGCATTTTGGCAAGATATTTTTTTGAGGACATTTTTCCGGTATTTGATATTATGAAAAACGACGACATTATAAATATGATTGCCTGTATAGCCGCTGCTATAATATTTTATTTTGCCGATTACACAATTTTTGTACGCAAGCCTAAAACTGCCTATGTTGTTTGTACGCTGCTTCTTGCGATTACAGTAATCTGGAATGTGAGCAAAGTAAAAGGTGAGAATGTAAGCGGTGCAGAATGGGTAACAATTGTATTCCGAAATACACTTTCAGGATATTTGGCTTTTTACGGATCAGCTCTTCTTGTACCGCTGATGTGCGGATTTGTTTTTTCAATGCGCGGCAAAAATTTTAAATGGTTTGTATTAAGCTGTTTTGTACTTGTTGTTCCGCCTGCCTTTATTTCGCTTTACGCCCCTTGTCTTTCAGGCGCAATTCTTGTCGGCATTGCCGCACTTGCAATTATGACAACCGCCGTTAAGGAAGGCTATTTCAATATGAATAAAACTGCGGCTTATCTGTTTATGTACATACCTGCTTCACTTGCGGCAGTTGGATTAACCTTAATTAAGTTACTGCGGAATATCCGATACAACGGCTCAACTGCTGACTGGGAACAGGATATGATACGGGAATTAATAACAGAAGCAGTGCTTTTCGGCAACAACGGTAGAAGCGTAGTTTTGACAGACCCATACAACTCGCATATTTTAACAGCAATAATCGCACGGTTCGGTTTAGTTGCAGGTTTAGCTGTTGCTGTCATTTTGGTGATTTTGCCTTTGGTAATGATTATTATGTCAAGCCGCATACAAAACCGTTTCGGCAGACTTACAGCAATTTCAATCGGAGTTGTTTTTCTTTTTATGTCATCTGCATTTATTGCGGCAAATTTCGGATTTACAACAGCAATGGAAAGCCACGTTACAGCACCGTTTATGAGCGATGGCATATTCAATGCCGTAACAAGCGGCATACTGATGGGTATTTTCGCTTCGGTCTACCGCAGAAAAGACCTTATGCCTGAAAGAAAAATTGACACGGACAGACCTGCGCAGGTCTGCTGAAATTTGCATAAAAAAGCACGGTATTACTGCACTTGGCATTAATACCGTGTTGTTTTATTCTTTTGAGTCATCTCTGATTTTTTCAATCATTTTACGGTTGCGGGTTATTTCGCCTGACATTTCTTCAATATCCCGTGAAAGAATCGTAAGAGCTATCCACGGGAAGATTATTATAGCAGCACCAATAAGTGACAACAAAAAAAACATACCGCTTCTTGTAATAAGCAGGAACACAATGACCGCAGAAATCAAAATCAATGCACAGATTACAGTAAGAATTTTAAATATAACAGTCCGCATATGTAAAATTACATCCTGAAAATTTCGCCCTCAAGGGAAGGTGTTGCAGAAATTGCATTTGCTTCATCTGTGTCAATGTGCATAGCACGCGCAAATTTTTCGGATACACGGCATACAACGTCGCCGAGGATAGCCTTTCTTCCGTCGGTATCGACTTTAACGTATACAACTTCCTTATCCTTAACGCCAAGCTCTTCAGCGTCAGCAGGTGTGAGGTGGATGTGTCTCTTAGCAACGATAACGCCTTCTTTGATCTCAACCTCTCCGCAAGGACCAACAAGCTTGCAGCCTGCTGAACCGGCAACATCGCCGCTCTCACGGATAGGTGCGGAAATACCGATAGAACGTGCATCGGTAGCGGAAAGCTCAACCTGAGTTGCAGGACGAACAGGTCCAAGGATAGAAACGTTTGCAAGAGATTTCTTCGGGCCTACAACTTCAACTCTTTCCTCGCAGGCATACTGACCGGGCTGGGAAAGGTCTTTTTTCTTTGTAAGAGTAGCACCCTTGCCGAACAGGATCTCAAGATCCTCCTGAGTAACGTGAACGTGACGTGCAGAGGTTTCAACGATAAATGTTTTTGACATAATAATTCCTCCAGAGTAAAATAATTCAATGTATTAAGTATACTACTTATTTTACAAAAGGTCAAGTATTGGCGCAAATTTTGTTTTTCTGCCGGAATATAAACTTTATCCGCAGAAAAGACCTGTGAGCTGATATACACCAAATGATACGACCCATGCCACGAAACACTGCATAAGTACCATTGTAAATGCAGACCAGCTGCTGTTCATTTCACGTTTTACAGCTGCAATTGCCGCAACACATGGAGTATAAAGCAGGGTAAATGCAAGGAAGCTTGCCGCTGCCGCAGGTGTGAACATTGTTCCGAGAACAGTTCCCAGATCGGCAACACTTGAACCTGTAAGAACCGCAAGAGTCGATACTACTGCTTCCTTTGCGGAAAATCCAGTGATAAGCGCTGTTGCTGCTCTCCAGTCGCCGAAGCCGAGAGGCTTGAAAATAGGTGCAATAATTATTCCGAGAGCCGCAAGCAGGCTGTCAGAGCTGTTTTCAACAACGTTGAGGCGCGCGTCAAAGGTTTGCAGGAACCATATGATGATAGTCGCGAAAAAAATCACGGTAAAAGCTTTCTGCATAAAATCCTTTGCTTTGTCCCACATAAGAAGTGCAACGCTTTTTGCCGACGGCAGACGGTAGTTTGGAAGTTCCATTACGAACGGTACAGGCTTGCCCTTGAACTTAGTTTTGTTCATTATCAATCCGCAGATTATTCCCACAACCATTCCCGAAACATAAAGAATAATCATGGCAAGTGCTTTGTGTTCGGGAAAAAACGCAGAAGTAAATACTGCATATATGGGCAGCTTTGCGCTGCAGCTCATATATGGAGTAAGAAAAATCGTCATTCGTCTGTCACGTTCTGAGGAAAGAGTACGGGTCGCCATTATTGCCGGTACGCTGCATCCGAAGCCGATAAGCATAGGTACAAAGGAACGTCCCGAAAGGCCGATCTTTCGCAGAAGCTTATCCATTACAAATGCAACTCTTGCCATATAGCCGCTGTCCTCAAGAATTGAAAGACAGAAGAAAAGAGTTACGATTGTTGGCAGAAATCCGAGAACGCTTCCTACACCTGCAAAAATTCCGTCGATGATAAGACTATGTACTACAGGGTTCAGACCATAAGCGGAAAGAGCCTTGTCTGCGCCTGATATAACAAAATCAATGAGAGCAGTAAAAATATCGCTGAGCCATGCACCTACCGAGCCGAAGGTTATCCAGAAAACCAGAAGCATTATGCAGAGAAAAAGCGGTATTGCAAGATACTTGTTGGTAAGTATACTGTCGATTTTCACGCTTCGGATATGTTCTTTGCTTTCATGGCACTTTACGACAGTTTCCTTGCACACATCTTCGATGAAGTTGTACCGCATATCAGCAAGCGCAGCATTTCTGTCCATGCCAAGTTCCTTTTCCATTTCGGTAACGCTGTGTTCTATCATTTCCAGCTCATTTTCGTTAAGTCCAAGCTTTTTGTTGATGTCCGGGTCATTTTCAACAAGCTTTGTAGCTGCAAATCGGGGAGAAATATCCGCCAGAAGCGCATGGTCCTCTATCATATGTGAAACCGCATGGATACAGCGGTGTACTGCTCCCTGACAAAAATCAAGACGTTTTGGCTTTTTGTTTTTTTCGGCACATTCAATAACCTTTGCAATAAGCTCGTCTATGCCTTCATTTTTAGCAGCGCTTATTGGCAGTACAGGTATTCCAAGCCTTTCGGAAAGTGCTTTGACATTTATTGTGCCGCCGTTGTTTCGTACCTCGTCCATCATGTTGAGCGCAAGCACCATGGGAATGTTCATTTCCAGCATTTGCAGAGTAAGATAAAGATTACGCTCAATGTTTGTTGCATCAACAATGTTAATGATAGCATCCGGCTTTTCATTGATAAGAAAATCACGGGTAACGATTTCCTCGTTGGTATAGGGACGTATCGAATATATACCCGGCAGGTCAACGACCTCGCAGCCCTTATGACCGCGTACCTCTCCCGATTTGCGGTCAACGGTAACACCGGGAAAGTTTCCGACGTGCTGATTAGAGCCTGTAAGCTGGTTGAAAAGGGTAGTTTTACCGCAGTTCTGGTTTCCGGCAAGAGCAAGTATCATTTTGCGTCTGCCTCCTTTTTATCGGGGATAATTGTAATTTTTTCAGCGTCCTCAAGGCGTATCGTAAGCTCATAGCCTCGCAGAAAAAGCTCTATCGGGTCGCCCATGGGAGCAATCTTTCGTATCATAACACGGGTTTTGGGGATAAGTCCCATATCAAGCAGACGGCATCGCAGAGCGCCTTCGCCGCCTACCTCGGAGATAACGGCAGACTGTCCCGTTTTCAATTCATTCAGAGTCATAGCGTTTCCTTTCAGTAAAGGTATATTTTAAAAATTAGCTTAGACTAACTTTATTTCGGATTTAATTATACTATTATATTTAGTATATGTCAAGCATGAAAAATTAATTTTAACATTAGAAAAATATTATGACTTTTCAACGCTTGCGGGTATCTTGCGGGTATCTTGATCACAAATCGTATTCAACCGGGTTGAAAATCAGTTTCTCCACTTTTTGATCGACTCACTTTTGCCGCAGCTATCAGAAGTCGCAGGAAAGTTCATCATCCATTCTGCATATTCTTCCTCGGTGATATTTTTTTCGCTCAGCTCTTTTCTGCGAAGCTGCCACTCCGAAAGAAACTCATTGAGCAGATGATTATGGAATTGAAGTGCAGGCTGCGGATTTCCTAATTTGTCGGGAACAGAGATTATTGAGAAATTGTTGATGTGCAGTTTTTTCGATTCCTGCTCCAAGTCAAAAAGCAGATGAATGAAAGTTTCCGTATT
>JBJESH010000254.1:0-10167 GCA_051882695.1 Oscillospiraceae bacterium
AAAAGGACAGAAAATCGGTTGTAAAGCAGCTTGGCGTTGTATTCGGTCAGCGCACTCAGCTTTACTGGGATCTTCGTCTTGGCGAAAGCTTTGAGCTGCTCCGCCGCATATATAATGTTGACGATGACACCTTCAACCGCAATATGAAAATGATGGACGATATACTGAACATCAGCAGCATTATCGACACACCGGTCCGCCAGCTTTCCCTTGGTCAGCGCATGAGGGGCGACCTTGCAGCAGCAATGCTGCACTCCCCGGATGTTCTTTTCCTTGACGAGCCTACGATCGGTCTTGATGTTGACGCCAAGCACGCGATACGCCGCTTTATCAAGGAGATAAATGCGGAACGTCAGACTACTGTTATCCTCACAACCCACGACCTTGGCGATATACAGGAGCTTTGCAAGCGTATAATCATTATAAACAACGGCGTTATCGTTGAGGACGGCTCTCTTGATGAGATATCCGACCGTATCGCGCCATACCGTCAGCTTATCGTTGAATTTTACAGCGAACACAATATTCCACACCCGAAAGCAGAGATAATCAAGTCCGAGGGTGCGCAGACGGTATACCGCTTCCGAAAGGACGAAATAACTGCCGCAGAGCTTATGAGCGATATCGGCAAGCAAGCAAAAATAAAGGATATCCGCCTTGAAGAAGCAAATATTGACGACATTATAAGAATAGCTTATAATACCAAGTCCTGACCTGCTTACCGTCTTTGCAATTGCTAAAAGAGTTCAGAAAGATATGAACTCGTTATAATAGAACAGATATTATGTGGTTGTCTTTTATACTAATAACCAATTAAATAAGAATTAGTATCAAATAGTGTCCGTCGGTTTAACCGGCGGATTTTTTTATGTATGTTTCATATGGAATAAACATACAATGTTTCAGCTTCAAATTTTTTTCAATAAAAGTACGATTTCGGTTTATTATTCTACCTTAAAAAGTAAAAACCACAAATTTTTATCCGCAATTTTATAATATTATTTGATTATATCCTGAAAAATTTAGAATTATTGTCATTGACACAAAATGACGTAAGTTATATAATGAAGTATGTTGGCTCTGAAAAGAGAGCCAAAGCAATACAAAATTTGAAGAAAAGAGATATTAGAGATATTAATGAAACAGAAAAATATTGAAGATCTGCCGGATAAACATGAAAAATCCGGTGCAGATATTTTTTCGATCATATATATACCATTAGTTTTTATTTATTATGAAATTATTCTGAAATTATTTGCGGGTCAGCCTGTTTTCAAAGACTGTGCATTCTGGCTTTTGTTTGATATATCGGCAGGTCTTGTTCTGTCGGGACTTATCTCGCTTTTTCCTCCAAAAGCTCAGAAAATATTCGGCATGATCGTCCTTTATGTTACCGCACTGCTGTTCACTACAGAATGTCTTATCAAAAACAGCTTTCAGTTTTATATGGAGTTTGATTCAATATTTTCAGGACTCAAAGGCGTGATAACAGACTATATCGAAAACATAACCAACTCGGTTGTAAATTCGGCCGCGAATATTCTGCTGTTCTTTGCTCCCGCAGCAATCTATACAGTGCTTGGACGGAAGCTGCATTTTGTTCCCAAAAATAAACTACGGACTGCAATATCTGTGTCAACAGCAGTGCTTTCAGCATGCGTTTTCTGCTTCACAGCTTTAAAAGCATCTTCGGGAGATTTCAGAGACATTTACAAAACACGATTTGATTTTGATTCAGCTACTGAAAAATTCGGACTTATAACAGGTCTGCGGCTCAGCACACAATATGCACTTTTCGGGAACGAAGAGGAAGCTCTTTTTGTAATGGCGGACACCGTTCAGACTACCATCTGCAATACAGAACCCGCTTTAACTGAAGAAATCGAACAGACTTCACCCTCTTCGGAAAAAACAACTTCTTCACCTGAGTCTGCTGTTGAAGGGGTCAATGCTATGAACATCAACTTTGAAAGCATAAATGCTCCAAGTGAAAATGTGTCGGCACTCAATCAGTATGTGAGCTCTCTTGCACCTTCAAACAAAAATTCATACACAGGTCTTTTTGAGGGCAAAAACCTTATACTTATCTGTGCCGAAGCATTTTCCGATACGGTTATCGACGAGAAAATGACTCCTACTCTTTACAGACTCAGCCATAACGGATTTTATTTCTCCGAATTCTATCAGCCAACATGGGGAGGCTCTACCACCACAGGTGAATATTCCTTTTTAACAGGACTTGTGCCTTCTCACGGTATTGATTCCATGTATGATATCAGAAATAACAATAACTATTTCACAATGGGAAATCAGCTGCAGCGACTTGGATATACAAGCTGTGCTTACCACAATGGTACATATGATTTCTATAACCGTGATCAGACCCATAAAAATCTTGGTTATGACAATTACCTTGCATTCGGAAACGGTCTTGAAAAAATCATACCAAATTATTCCGAAGATACGGTAATGCTAAGTACCACCATTGATGAATACATCGACAAGCAGCCGTTCAGTCTTTACTATATGACCATCAGCGGCCACTGCATATATGACAGTACAAATCCAAAGGTAAGTCAGAATCTTATTAAAGTCTTTGAAACTTACGGAAACAAGTACAAAGACAAGACCAATTATTATTTATGCTATCAGCTTGAGCTTGAACAAGCCCTTACCGAGCTTGTCCAAAAGCTTGAAGCCGCAGGCATTGCAGATGATACCGTCATATGCATTACATCTGACCACTACCCCTACGGCCTTGAGATCAGCAACACCTTCAATAATGAGCAGGATTATGTTTCCGACCTTTACGGCTACAAATATTCCACTCCCTGGGAAAGAGACCACAACACATGGATACTTTGGTCAGGATGCCTTGAAAATGAGTTTTCGGACTATGCCTGCGAAATATCCGCTCCTACCTACAGCCTTGACATTTTACCTACATTGTCAAACCTTTTCGGCGTTGAATATGATTCAAGGCTTCTTGTCGGAAGAGATGTATTTTCCGATACAGAGGCAATAGTTTTATGGAACAGCTACAGCTGGGCAACAGAGCGCGGAAAATATAATGCAAAGACAAGGGAATTTTTTCCCAATGACGGCTATGAGTACGATAAGGAATATGTTGACAGAATTTCAGACATAGTAAAAAATAAAATAAATTTCTCAAGTCAGGCAGCTGATACTAATTATTATCAACTGATTTTCGGACCGTATGAAACAGCGTCAGACAATGCAGCTTGATTTAAAACCGCACATATGCAGGCATATGTGCGGTTTTGTTTAAATATAATTGGCTGTATTATTCAATATATCCCTTCACCTGAAAATCAACGCCGCATGTATATACATAAAAGTCGCCGTCTATGTAACAATCAGAAGGAAAGATACCGGTATCAGGCGTAAAATCAATA
Organism: Oscillospiraceae bacterium; assembly: GCA_051882695.1. Lineage (GTDB taxonomy): Bacteria > Bacillota > Clostridia > Oscillospirales > Ruminococcaceae > RGIG8773. The sequence goes on from JBJESH010000254.1 coordinate 3,417, forward strand.
AAGTCGTTGCCAAATGACCAGCATTGCATATCAACACCGGTAATATGATAGGTATATGCACCTTTTTCTCCGCTAAGCGTTATTGTTTCAGGGAACCAATCCGTTACATTTTTTGTGTTATCTATTGATTTATTGTTTTTAAACGCATCCAATGCTGTTGCTTTGTTCTCATCAAAATATTGACTTATTTCAGCCTTGTGTGGTTCGATATAATTATTTTCTATCTCATACAAGCTGTCAGATAAGGCTTCATCCGGCAGCTTCTTTGAATCACTGTAAATATATCCGTACCACTGTTCTTCTTTATATTGTTCTGCCAATACTTTAAAACCTATCCTTGCTTCAGCTGAAGCGTAATCCGGTACATTTTTATAATCTCTATAGATGTAAAAAAGCAATTCTTCTGCCGGATTTACATCATTTACGGCAGTAAGCGATGGAGCAGCCGTTTCCGGCGGCGGTGGAGTTAAAGCCGTATTGCCCGTTGAGGAAACGCCCCCATTGTAAAAAGTAAATGTAACAGCTACTATTGAATACTGGTTACCGTTGTCATCAATATAGCTTGAAGGTAAAAACACCTCATACGAACTATCGGGACTTGCTATGCTCTCCGAATATACCCAATTTAATATTACCGTTGAAAATTCAAAGCTGTAAGAAGAATCAACGCTATTTACAGTTACCTCACGGCTTTCAAGATCTTTGAAAAATTCGGTAATATCTATGGGGTCGGAATAAACCCCTTCTGCATATTGCCTTATAATCTCATCCTTTCTTTCTTCAAACAGCGCGTTTACCTTGTCCATAACAGGCTCAATGAATTTTTCGTCTATTTCCAGAGTGCTTTTTGCAAGCGGATTAAGATTGTCAGTGTTTAAATTATCCGGAATGGCAAGTGCTGTATTTGTTTTGGAACTATCGCAAAAACAGAATTCCAGCTTCTCCGCAGGTACGTTCTGATAGTCAGCAACATTTGGGTAGTATCTGGAGATCATAAAATCGGGTATACCCTCATATTTTAGCTCTATCGGCTCTTCAATTTGAACAGCATCTATATTATTGCCATTCTCACTGTTCTCGCTGTTCGGACCTATTTTCAGGATATCATCCTTTTCAAGGATCTGTTCTGTTCCGTAATACGAAGCCCAGACCGTTCCCTCAAAAACTTCTACAGTGGTTTCCCCTGTTGCTTCGTTATACTCAACAGAAAAAGACGTTCCTCTGACGCTTAAAGTTGCATTAGGAGTTTTTACCTCAAAGAAGGAATTTTCATTCAGCTTTTCGTCGATCGTAAACAGCGCTTTTCCGTATAGAAGCTCTATGGTGATATTTCCGCTTTCGCTTGTACCGGATGAATGAAGTACAAATCCCGTGTTTTCTTCTGCGCCGATATGCTTATCATCATCGGCAAGAAGCTCAAGGAACGAATTATCTGATACATCCACCATATCCGCCGAAACAAGCTTCAGACCCTCAAACGCATCAAAGGTCTCATCATTTTCGCGCTGTATCTTTACCATGCCGTCAAAGCTGTTTACCTTGATAAGACGATAGCTCTCTTTCTTCTGCGCCGTAAAAACGGCTGTCAATACAGCCGCCGCTGCCAGAACGCATATAAGCGCTATCGGAAGTATCACTTTCTTTAGATTTTGGGAGGTAGTTTTTTGAGTTGCCATAGTTTTTTCTCCTTTGATTTATTGATCGTCAGTAAGCCATATTTCTTTGGCAATTGCCAATAAGTCCTTGTCGATTTTTCCGAATTCCGCTTCCTCATCAAGAATGTTAAATGCGATCTTTATGGGTTTTGCCTTTTTATATGGTCGGTCATCGGCAATAAGGGAATCGTAAATGTCCATTATAGTCAATATTCTTGTCATAACGTCAAGCTTGTCTGCACCTATTCCGTTGGGATAACCCTTTGCATTCAGCAGTTCATGATGGTTAGCCGCCATCGCCCTGACATCACAGTAATCCTTTCCGAAGTGCATATGCTTCAGAATTTTATCCGTATATACAACATGGCTCTGCATTATAAGGCGTTCTTTCTCCGAAAGCGTTCCCGCTTTGATGTGAAGGTCATCCGCCTCATCCTTTGTCAGGAACGGTATCTCCTCCCCGTCCGGAGAATGGTAAACAGACTCACATATCTTATCGACAAACGCCCATTCATCCTCTTTTAAAGGTCTGCCGCAATTGTATCCGTCAAGCTTTTCAAGGAACTCTTTTATCTGAGCTATCTGCTCTTCGCCGCTTTCTTTTGGAACATTCCCCGTCAGTATGTCATTTTTAATTCTCAGCATTATGATCTCTAATCTTGAACGAAGAGGAGCTTCAAGATGTCCAAGCTTTGTAGGCTTGTCCATTATTTCTAACGGCACATCCATTTTTCCGATATCATGAAGCATTGCAGCGAGATACAGCTGCTTTTTGTCATTTTCTGAAAAATACATATCCGTCTTTTTTTCTTTGTGCTGGAGATTGATATAGTCCAGCATTTCAATGCAGCGTTTTGCAACATTTTTTGTATGGTTGGCATTATACGGTGTCCTGCCCTCGATAGCCTCCGCCATTGAGTCCGCCATTGAAAAAAGCATTTTCTGCATTTCATCTGCTCGTTTCTTCTGTAATTCCACATAACGCAGAAGAAGAAAAACAAGGAACTGTATAATAACGCCTATGGGTATGTATATAATAGATGCTTTAACTCCGGACAGATAAAAAAACGCCAGCGCACACAGCGGATAAACAATTATTATTCCTGCCATAGAAAGCATACATATGCTGAGCTTCTTTTTACGCATTATAATGCCGAATAATGCAGCAATTGCTCCGGCGATTATCGCCTCCGCCCAAGGAAGAGCCTGTTTTATCTGTTTTTGTTCTGCAAACGCCCATATCGCATTTGCATGGCACTCTACGCCGTACATTTCTGCCGAATGATCTATCGGCACTTTGTATGAGTCAAGCATTCCCTCTTCATGAGCTCCGACGAGAACTGTGCTGTCTGCAAAATAGCTTGCAGGAACTGTTCCGTCAAGCACCATTGACATCGGTATCGTTTCAAAATCTCCTGGCTTTCCCGAATAGCATATTTCTGTGGTCTGAGGAAGCGTCAATAGCTTATCAGGCTCATCTGCTATTTTTTCGGCAATAAGATATGCAAAGCTTTTATAAGTCCGGCCTTCAGAATTAATATAAGTATAGGCCCGCCGAACATATCCGTCATCGTCTAATATCATATTGGTAAATCCCGACTCCGAAACATTATTCAAAGACTCATATGCCGTTATTTCGCCCTTGATATAGGATTCAACAGCATAATCTCCTCCGCTTTCCGAACGTATCACACGGGAATCCGTTTCCAGCTTTGAAGCAAGAACAACATTCCCGTATTTTTTCACTGCTTCTGTAAGCTTGATATCTCCATCGGAACCGTTTGTCCCGGAAAAGATAATATCAATTCCGATGACCTTCGGTCTTGCATCCGGGTCTGAATCAAGCTTTTCTATCAGCTCCGCAAATAAGGTCCTGTCCCATTCCGAATAAGGGCCAAGCGCTTTAATGGTAGTTTCATCTATTGCAATTATTTTTATCTTATCGGGAATAGCTCCTGGCTTCTGGTAAAAGCCGTCCTCCGCCATAACCTCAAGTTCTTTAGGAAAACGCACCGCCGTAATAAATACGACCAGCAGCACAAGCAGGATATTAGGCATCATGTCAAGCAGGATATGCAATTTACTTTTTGAATTCATAGACTGTCCTCTCGTTTTCTCAGAAGCTTTTTGCCAAAATATATTACATAATGTAAATTATACCACAACAACAGATTTATTGCAATAAAACCGTTTAAATTTCCGACTGCCCTTTTATACAGATTTTGACACGTTTAGCTTTTATTAACCATTATTAAAATATATTCAATTTATAAAAAATTAACAAAAAAGAAAATAACCTATGTATGACTCATTTTGTTCTCATAGTATAATGTAAAATACGGGGTTGTATTATTAACTGTTTTGAGAAAATTTTATGCAGCTGTCTGACTTACTGTTATTGAATGAGAGGGATTATTATGGAACCTAAAGAAATTGACCGAAGTGAGCTTGAAAGTAAATATTTTGCTGAGCTTAGACCGGATGACAGCGTTGTTGATGCAGCAGCAGTCACAGCGGTAAATTACCGATACAGACGTGATTACAATGTCAGAGCGAGGGTACTTATTACAATTTTAATTGCTTTATTAAATATCATTGCAGCAGTTAACGTAAGCTATTTGCTTTTTGGTAAAACTTATAAGTTTTTAGCAGTTATATATTTCGGCTTGCTGGCTTTATGGATACTGATCTCAGAATTTATATACCGAAGAAAATCCGGAAAACCTGATAAACTGCAATATTTCTTTTTATCCCAAAGCCGCCTTTTTGTCAGCAACAGACACGCAGAAATTATCATACCATTCTCATTAATAAGAAAAGTCGATACTGTAAAATATATCGGAAATGAAAAGAAATGCGCCGTTATAGACGTATATTACGGATACAGCGTTTTAGATATGCGCAAGCTGCCGCTTTATGCAGGCGCCGACGATGCAGAGAGACTTTATAACGAAATCAATCAAATATGTATGGGAGAAAAACAAAATGAAACTTCAGTTTAATGAAAAAAACGTAAAAAAGATCGAGAATTCACCTAAAAACACAAAGCCCCTTAAATTTATAACAGACACACGTTTTGCATTTGCATGCATCGGATCAGCATTTCTGTTTTTGATCCTCGGATTTTTACTTTCTGTTGTATTGCCCAAAACCTCAGCAATACGCACTTGTTATGTGGGATTTATTTTATTAATAATTTTCAGCATAAGCTTTTTTTCGGGAGTAAGCTATAAAAAGCTCAGAAAATATTGTGATTCCGAAGGAATAGACATTAACGATGTTGAGCAGGATTTTAATAACACTGTAATTCATGGACTCGGTATCAGTGCAGTCGGAAATAAATATATCATATTTTCAGAAAAAGTTATTCCCTTTGAAAAAATATGCTGGGTATTCTTCTTCCAGCCTGACCCCGCAAATAAAAAGGGCTGCATAACTGTCTGCACAAATGACGGCGCCGCTGTTAATTGCGCTGTACCTATAGATCATGCAGCAGCTTTTTTAAATGAAGTTAATGAAAAGCATCCGGAGGTCATTTTGGGATATTCCCTTGAGCTTGAAAAGCTTTTTTCGTCCGATGTCAGCGAATTTAAGGAAAAAGCTGCTTCAATAAAGCCCGAATCAATTTATGAGATCAAGAGCAGCAATTTATAAGTATATTCAGTTAAATCGGATAAAACACATCAATAAAATAACAGATACATAAAATAAACATAAAAACAGCCGCTATCTTTCGTGACAGCGGCTGTTTTTGTCATCCCAAATAATAAAAATAAATAAAAAAATATTGAAAAAGTTATTAACATATGTTATAATGTAATAAAAATAATACAATTCTTATCATTTATTGCCTTTACCTTTTAATACCAATCTTTGACCTCAAAGGATGTGCGATATGAACGATTTAAAATTAACTGACTTGATCCCACCTAATATTTTACAAAAATTTCAGGACGCCTTCTCCAGCTATACCGGTATGGCCGCTTTAACTACCGATGAAAACGGTGTACCTGTTACCGTGGGAAGCGGATTTACAGATTTTTGCACTAACCTTACAAGGAAATCCGAAAAAGGCTGCAAGCGCTGCGAAGAATGCGACAAAAACGGCGCCCTGCAAACACTTCATAACGGAAAGCCTGCCGTTTACCGCTGCCATGCAGGTCTGGTGGATTTCGCTTCTCCTATTATGGTCAACGGAAAATTTATCGGAAGCATTATCGGAGGTCAGGTCCGTACTTCTCCCATTGACACGGACTATATGACCTCTATTGCCAAGGAGCTCGAAATTGATCCGGAGATCTACATTGCTGCCGCCGAAAAAACATCGGTTCTTGCCGTTGAATCTATTGAAAAAGCTGCGGAATTCCTTTATGAAATAGCACAGCTCTTTTCCGAAATGGCATACAACAACTACCTTGCGCTCAAACAGAGCCGCAAGCTTGAAAGAGCAGCCCGTTCGCAGTCTGTTTATATCATGAATATGAGCCTTAACATGGAGAAAAACGTCAACGACTGGATGTCTATTGCCAAAAAAGCAGTAAGCAACGGCGATAAAAGCATTATGGAAAGCTCCATCAAGGAACTGATAAACAAAAGCTCAGATGTTTATTCAATGGTCAGCGATACCGTTGATTATATTCGTCTGGCAGGCGGCGAAGTTGAGCTTGATGAAACAATATATGAAATGAATACTCTTCTCGGTCAGGCGGCAGACAGCATAAGGGATAATCTTACCCAAAAGGGTTCTTCTCTCATTATAAAAACTGACAGCACTGTACCGCAGTATATGCTCGGAGATTCGGGCAAGATCGGACAGCTCCTGAACAAGCTGCTTACGGGATGTATCGCATACTCCGAAAGATCCGATATTACCGTGAGCGCTTCATGCAGAAAAGTATCATATGCTTCAATACTCGATATAGACATTACCGTCAGCAAGCTTAATATTTCTTCTGATATCATCGAAAACATCAAAAATTATTTTTCAAATATATCTGCAGGAGATATTATTAACGGCGACGGCGGCTCAGATTTTGCGCTTTCTTTGATCGGAATGCTTGTCAAGCAGATGTCAGGCTGTATTGAAGTAGGAAGCG
>JBJESH010000255.1:0-2478 GCA_051882695.1 Oscillospiraceae bacterium
GTTAAAGCTTTGAAAAATAAACCCTATTTCCCTATTGCGTATCTGCGAAAGCTTTTTATCAGAAAGCTCATTTACAGTCATTCCGTCAAGCTTGTATTCACCGGAAGTTTGTATATCAAGACACCCAAGCAAATTCATTAACGTTGATTTTCCCGACCCGGACGCTCCTGCGATTGCAACAAATTCTCCGCGGTTTATGGTAAGTGAAATGTCCTCAAGTGCAGCGACACGGTTCTCTCCCGAACCGTAAAGCTTTGTGATATTTCTGAGTTCTATCAGCGGCATTAAAATCAAACCTTTCTGCTTTTTCTATATTTTGCCCAGAAACAATACGATTTATATTAGAAAAAAATATTTTTTTGCAAAGTACGCTTGACAAATCTTGCAAAGCGTGCTATACTTTTGTAAAGTTAACTTTGCAAAGTAATTGAAAGGAGGAAAACTTTGAAAACCAGAATTCAGGAGCTGCGAAAAGCAAGACGTATTTCTCAGGAAGAGCTTGCTTTTGCAGTAGGAGTTACAAGACAGACTATTACCTCGCTGGAATGTGAAAAGTACACCGCGTCGCTGGTGCTGGCGTATAAAATAGCAAAATATTTCGGACTTTCCATTGAAGAGGTTTTTGACTTTTCGGAGGTGCAGGATATTGAAAATTGATTTCTTATTCAAAAAAGGTTTTAAGATTTTTATGTCATGCGTATTCTTAGTGGCAAATATCACCATGCTTATTTTAAATTCAGATTTTTTTGACAGCTTTGATGATTTTTTAAAAGGCTTTATCCACGGCATAGAGCTTTCCTGCATGATTTGCTGGATAATTTATGTGGTTATATGCGCTGTAAACCATGAAACGCCTTTTGCCGGCAGAAAGGATTATTGATTATGGAGAAATTCAGAAAGCAAATTAAAACAAGAATGATAGGATATATTATCACGGCAATCTTGCTGGCAATTTTGTATATCGTACTTGTTTTTATCGATAAGACAAATGCGTGGGGTACAGTTCTTCTGGCAAGCATTTCGGGTACCGCAGAAGAAGGAGATTTTACCTCAGGCTTCCGTACGGGATTTTGTTCGTCAATAGTCGGCTTTGCGGTTGTTAAGGCAATTTTCTGCGCCGCTGCACTTAAAAACGAGAAAAAGCTGAAGGCAATGTACATAAAAGAAACCGATGAACGCACAGCTATGATACTTCAAAAAACTGCGTCATCAAGCTTCTGCGTTACAATAATGGCGCTTGCTGTTGCTTCGGTCGTGGCTTCATTCTTCTCAATGACTGTATTGTATACGCTTATTGCTATTATTTTCTTTATTGTTTTTGTGCGTACTGCTTTTCAATTTTATTACACACGAAAATATTAATATAATCGGTATAAAATACAGACAATTTATTGTACAGTATAGCTAATTGACAAAAAACGAATTATGTAGTATCATTGTATTAGTTTCTTAATACAATGATATATGAAAGGGTGGTTACATTATGGCAGCTGTTCTTGAGGTTCAGGGACTTTCAAAAAAGTACCCCAAGAAAGAAAATTTTGCTGTTGACGAGATAAGCTTCAGTGTAAATGAAGGGGAGATATTTGCGCTTATCGGTCCGAACGGTGCAGGAAAAACAACAACGATTCGTATGATATCAACGCTTATTCAGGCTACATCAGGCGATGCGCTTGTTGCAGGTCACAGCATTATCAAGGAGCCTGAAAAGGTTCGTGAAAACATTACTTATCTTCCCGACGAAGCAGGCGCTTATAAAACCATGACGGGAATCAATTATCTTAATTTTATGGCGGGACTCTTCGCAAAGGATAAGGAAACTCTTGATAAATACGTTGAACGCGGCAAGGCTATATGCGGATTGGGCGACCGTCTTGAAGAAAAGATCGGCGGCTATTCCAGAGGTATGATAAGAAAGCTTCTGCTTGCCCGTGCAGTAATGACCGAGCCTAAGCTGGCAATTATGGACGAAGCTACATCCGGACTTGACGTTATTAATGCACTTGAAATCAGAAAAATGATAAAGGCTCTTGCCAAGGAGCAGAACATGGCGTTCCTGCTTTCATCGCACAATATGCTTGAGATTGAATATGTTTCCGACCGTGTGGGAATTATCACAGGCGGCAAGCTTATGGTCGTGGGAAAAATAGACGAGCTTAAAGAAAGATATGAGGCGGCTAACCTCGAAGAAGTATTTGAAAGGGTGGTGAAGAACCATGAAGTTCGGTAATCTTCTTAAAAAAGAGCTTCGTGAGCTTATCACAAAGCAGGCAATTATCAGTATGGTATTCACTATGGTGCTTCTGATCGTTATGGGTCAGGTCTTAGGCGGCGCTATGGCGGAAGGGTTTGACACCTCAACGATTACCCTCTGCAATCAGGACGACAATGATTTTACAAAGGAAATGCTTGAAAAGGTTGCTGCTTCAAAGGGAACAGAACTCAAATATGTTGAGCTTCAAAGCGATGATTATGCCA
>JBJESH010000256.1:0-2463 GCA_051882695.1 Oscillospiraceae bacterium
GTTTGTTACGGCAGCGGCTGCTGTTGCGCTGACTGTGTTTATAGGCGGAATGCTTTCGGGAGACGGTTCTGAAAAGCTTGACGATTTGCAGGTCATCACAATGGATACTGTTTTAAGTGATTTTGAGCAGGTTGGAGATGTGTTTCCCGAGGCTGTTTTCAAGGAGAATATTCCCGTTGATTATGACGAAAATTTTGATTACAGTGTGTATTTCAACAGCGATGAATTTGAACAAGTAAATGAGGACTGCGACTTTACCGATGATTATTTCGACTTTGACGAGACGTATCTTGAAAGCATTATTCCTTTTGACACAAGTGAGTTCCCGAATGTTTACGGCTCGGTTTGCGTTGATGAAAAAAATGTACCCTTAAACGTCAGATTGGACTTCGCTGACAGCTATGGCGAAAAAGATGATTCAAAGTATATGAATATTATAATAAACAGCAAGTGTTTCTGGTTTACGTTTAAGGGACTTGAGCCTGTTCAGCGAATGGGTGTTGATATTTACGGCTGCGACCTGATCGATAAATCCGAGAAAAAGACACTTGGCGCATATTTTAAATTGGACGGAAAATATTATACTCTCTATATGGTCAATATGACATATGAAGAAGCAATCGGTGTTATCGACAGGCTGATTTTAAGCGGCTTTTCCGCAGATAGCTTTGACCTTTCAAAGGGTACCGAGTACAGGACGGACAGCAGGGCGGTGACTCTTGCAGAGGCAAACGAGATAGAGCCGTTTGCGGGGTATATTCCGCAGCTTGATAGCATAGGCGATATGGAATTTTCAGAGCGCAGCGAGTATACTACCTCTTTTGAAGGCGGCGAGATGAAGTACCATGAAGTTCGTGTTGAATACTGCTATATGGATAATTATGAGATAAAGAGGAATATTAATGCATATTACCGAAAATACAACGTTGAAGAAGAGGATCACAACGAGGAACACGCTATGCCTGTCGTCAGCCTTGACGAACTGACGAGGGATAAGCTTGACGGACTTGCACGTTTTGAAATTGACGGTGATATATCCTTTTACCGTTTTTACATCAGCATTGAGGATTTTGAGATACTTGTTGTGGCAAACTGCTCTCCCGACGAGCTTTGGACTTATATAAGCGAAATTAACGGCGGAAAGTATTCCGAGAAAGAGGAAATGCTCAAAAAAGAACAGGAAAGCAAACAGGCGGCAGGAATATTACAGTCCTCAAAGCTTCTGCAATATCCCGTCGAGGGGGAGATATCCGAGCCTTACGGCGAGCGCACGATGGATGGTACGGAGGATTTTCACAACGGCATTGATTTTGCGGTACCGGAGGGTACTCCAGTTTATGCTGCCGCAGACGGAGTTGTGCAGACTTCTGTGAATGTGGGTAGCGGATACGGAAAGCATATAGTTATTTCCCACGATATTGATTTGTCTACGCTTTATGCGCACCTCAGCGAGATTTCCGTAAGCGAGGGAGATGAGGTAAAGGCAGGCGATTTGATAGGCTATTCCGGCAGCACAGGGTATACCTACGGCGCAGCGCTGCACTTTGAAGTACATGTTGGAGGACAGCAGCAAGACCCGATGGATTACCTGGAATAATAACTGCGAACTTTTTATTAATCAGGGGTTGCATTTTGTAAAAAAAATATGTATAATATAATTAATATTAATGCAATGAAAGGACTGTCACCTAATGGACGATTTCAACAATGCACCAAACCCCTTTAATGAAGAGAATAATTCTACGCCTGCCGACGGCGCTCCTCAGCAGCAGTACAATATGCCTGCTGCAGACCCGTACAATCAGGCGCCTCAGCAGAATGTAAATCCCTACAATCAGGCACCGCAGCAGAATACTCCGTATAATCAGCCATATAACCAGCCTTACAATCAGCAGAATTATACATATAATGCTCAGAATATTCCGCCGCAGGGTTATTATGCGCCGCAGGGCTATGCAGCGCCTTATCAGCAGCCTTCAACCGGAATGGCTGTCGCTTCGCTTATTCTCGGTATCATTTCAATAGTTATGGGTCTGTTTATGTTTGCGCTGCCCATACTTTTTCTTGTTCCGATCATAGGACTTATTCTGGGAATCGTGTTTAAATGCAAGCGCCTTCCCGTAGGCAAGGGTTTGTCTACGGCTGGTATCATAACCTCTGCGTTTGGTTTGCTCATTCCGCTTGCACTGCTTATTTTTGTGGTAGCAATGCTTCTTACTAACGGTGCTGAAGTCATGGAATTTATTAAGCAATATTCCCCTGAGGAATACGAACAGCTTTATGAGATGTACAGCGAACAGTTCCCTCAGTGGTTTGAGAGTGCTATTCTGATGTTTTTCGGAAAGTAAATCTATCATATGCAAGCGGCATTACGGCGTGATCAGCTGTAATGCCCTTTTTGTGCTTTTGCAAATGATTGCGGCAGGTATTGACAAAATACACGTTGTTTGCTATAATAAATCA
>JBJESH010000257.1:0-2457 GCA_051882695.1 Oscillospiraceae bacterium
TTATCTCGCTGTAAACGCCCTTTACCCTTGAACGTATCACAGTTTTGCTGAATTTGTAAGAAATCAGCTTTCCTTCGGGGTCAAGCTTCATAAGGCAGGAGAATGCAAGTCTGTCCTCATTCGGATTAAGAGAGCAAATGCCGTTTGAAAGCTCCTTGGGAAGCATAGGCACGACCTTGTTTGCATAGTAAATGGAAGTGCCTCTGAGCATGGCGTCCTTATCAAGCTCCGAGCCTGCCTTTACGTAAAAGGAAACATCGGCAATGTGTACGCCCAGTTCCCAGCCATTGTCTGTTTTGGCAACTGAAATTGCGTCGTCGATATCCTTTGTATCCGCACCGTCTATGGTGAAAATTATCTCGCCGCGCAGGTCGAGTCTGCGGTCTGTTTCGCCCTCGGGGATACCTCTGTGCTCGGCAAATTTTGCCTCGTCAAGTACGCAGGCAGGGAATTCCACTTCTACTCCGTTGCTGTAAAGAATAGCGTCGGCGCTGCTTTTAGCTTTTTTGCTGTCGCCGAAAATCGCCGTAACACGAACTCTGTGGTCGGAATGTCTTTCTCCCCTGCGGACGATTTCCGCAAGCACCTTGTCGCCGACTCTGACAGGAACGTCCAGTTCAGAAACTATCATAGGCTCTTTTGCAAGTGTATCGGGACGGATACAAATTGTTTTGCCGTCCTTTTCAATAGTACCCGTAAACTCAGCGAAGCCTTCTTCGGCTATCGAAACCACTTCACCCTCGGGAAGCTCTCCTCTCTGGGGAAGAAGTCTTGCCATTACAATATCGCCCGGCATTGCACCCATAAGGAATTTCCCCGGAACAAACACTTCCGAGCCGTCGTCACGCTCAATAAAGCCGAAGGTACGGTTTATCCTCGAAACCTTTGCACGGAAAAGTCCTGCCGCAGTGCAAAGCTTTATACCGCTTTTTCCCTCAATAATGATACCGGCGCGCTTCATTTCAGAAATTGCTCTTGCAAAGGCAGCAGCGTCGGGCTTTCTTCCCTTGCACTTTGAGTAGAGCTGCTTATAGGTAACGCTTTTCTTTCCTGCCTGTGAAAGCTGCTCCCTGATCCTGTTTTTGTAAATATCCTTGATATCTGCCATACTTAACCTCCCTTAAACAAATTGATATGAAAAAAGTCCCGTGCTTTAAAGGGCACAGGACTTATCGGCAATATTTAGCCTTGACTGATCTTGTCCATTATTGCAGGGATAATATTCACTGCTATCGTTACAATAAAGAACACAATTGCAAGAAGCTTTGTAAGCCTTGCGAGAGCCTGCTCTCTTGAGCTGCTGACATTGCCCTTGCCGAAAAAGTTGTCGCTCTGACCCGAAAGAGCCGAGCTCATATCCTGCTGCTTCTGCTCCTGCATCATTGTAATAACAATAATCAAAATGCTGCTGATGAGCATTAAAATACCGCCGATTATCTGAATTGCGCCGAATTCCATTGGTTTGACCTCCATATTATTATACGTTATCCCTTGTATTATATCACAAAGTATTTTCAATTGCAAGTATTTTTTGAAATTTTATCTTCTGTTCTTTTTTGCTGATTTTTTCGCCACCGAGTAACCGAAAGAGCCGAGCTTTCTTCCGAGAGAAAAATATTCTCCGTGGGAATAAGCCATAAGTCCCGCCTGCTGGAGATTTATCTTGCCCTTGCTGTCGATATAGCGCCCGTCAACGTTTACCGCAAGTATCTCTGCCAGAAACATATCGTGAGTACCCAGCGGCTTCACCTCAACGACTCTGCATTCAAGCGAAAGAGGGCTTTCCGAAATTACCGGAGCGCTTATCTTTGATGCTGCTTCAAGGTGCAGACCGCACTTTTTTATCTTGTCCGTATCCCTGCCGCTTTTTACTCCGCAGAAATCTGTTTCACGAACCATTTTAGAAGTGGTAAGATTTATAACAAATTCGCCGCTTTCCTTTATTATCCCATAGGAATGGCGTGAAGGGCGTACCGAAATATACGTCATTGCAGGGTGGGTATTGACGATACCCGTCCACGCAACGGTAAGAACGTTTGCTTTTTCGGGTGTTCCGCAGGAGACCATTACCGCAGGCAGCGGCGCAAGGAGAGTTCCCGGGTTCAGTATCTTTCTTCCGTAATCAATTTTGGACTTGCTTTCGGGCATTGAAATACCTCTTTCATAAGCTTGTTTTTCGGTATGTCCGCCTAAAAAGCGAACATGATAAAGCGACTTTTATAATTATACCATAATAATGTACCGAAATCAACAGTGAAACGATAAAAGCAGCCGGATATAATACTTAACACCAATTAAACTGTAGACAAAAAATCTTCGCATGATCCATATACGCAAAATCATGCTCGATTTTTTGTACAGTTTTTAAATTGGTTTTTATACTAATCCCTGATTTAAAAGTATACAAAAAATCAAGCAAAAGCTTGCATATATGGGTTTTGCGCAGATTTTTTGTCT
>JBJESH010000258.1:0-2456 GCA_051882695.1 Oscillospiraceae bacterium
TTTCCCCCTCGTATTTTGTAAGATAAACTATAATTTACCACAATAATTCCGCATTACGAATTACGCATTACGAATTGAATAAATTACTGTTTTACAAAACTTTTCTGAAAATATTCAAATGCCTATTGCAATTTAATATTATATATGATATAATATATTTGAAAATAACAGAAAGGGGGATATGCTTCTTTTCGGAAGCATAATTATAATATGAAATGTCCAAGATGCGGTTCATATGATGTTACTATTCAGGCTGTCACCGAAACAAAAACTAAAACCAAATACAGAGGCTGCTTCGGCTGGGCTTTGTGGATTCTGCTGGCTGTATGTACCTGCGGACTTATCCTCATTATCCCTGCGCTTACCAACAGCAAAACAAAAACAAAGACCAAAACACACTCCGAAGCCGTCTGCCAGCATTGCGGCAACAGATGGAGAGTCTGAAAAAAATTTAAAATTATTATTGCAATCCTCAAAAAAGTGTGCTATACTGTAATCAGTAAGCGGAAAGGTTCGCCCTGACCGTGAACGGAAATTTATATTTTTATATCATGATTGTTCTGACGCCCGAAGATCTCTGAGGGGAAAGGCAGCGGTAAATATTTTACGCTATTTTTGCGCCTGTGGGAAGAACTGTCCCACGGGCGTTTTTATTTGGAGGAAGTTTGAAAATAAATTTTCAAACCCGAGTTTTGTTTTTCAAGCTGTCGCTTGAAATTTTGCGTGCCGACTGCGTCGCACTTAATACTAATAACCAATAAAACTGTAGACAAAAAATCTTCGCATAATCCATATACGCAAGATTATGCTCGATTTTTTGTACAGTTTTTAATTGGTTCTTAGTATAAAACCACAAAACATCGAAAGGAGTGCATTTTTCCTGCCGGAAAAATGGTAATAATTATGGAAACAAGAGTCGCATTGATCGGCATTGTCGTGGAAAACACCGACTCCGCCGAACAGCTTAATCAGGTGCTTCATCAGTACGGCAAATACATAATCGGCAGAATGGGTATACCTTATCCAAAAAGAAGCGTTTCGATAATCAGCGTTGCGGTGGACGCTCCTGCAAATGTGATAAGCGCTCTGTCCGGCAAGCTTGGAATGCTGGACGGCGTTTCAACAAAAACTATCTATTCCAGATTAACGGAGAACGGCAATGAACCGAATAATTGAACTGACAGACAAGCTTGAAAAGGAGCATATCCTCCCCAAAAGCGAGCTTGCTTATATAATTGAAAATCACACTCCCGAAACGGACGAATACCTTTTTGAACGTGCAAGGCATATCCGTGAAGCGCACTACGGCAAGGACGTTTATATCCGCGGTCTGATAGAGTTTACAAACTACTGCAAAAACGACTGCCTTTACTGCGGAATACGGCGAAGCGCAAAGCAGGCGGAGCGTTACCGCCTTACCGAAGAGCAGATATTGTCCTGCTGTGAGCAGGGTCACAGGCTTGGCTTCCGCACCTTTGTACTTCAGGGCGGCGAGGATAATTTTTATACCGATGAGCTGATGGTGAAAATTATTTCAGAAATAAAATCACGCTATCCCGACTGCGCTCTGACCCTTTCGATAGGAGAAAAAAACCGTGAAAGCTATGAGGCGTATTTTGCGGCAGGAGCAGACCGTTATCTGCTGCGGCATGAAACTGCTGACAGCGAGCATTACGGCAGGCTGCACCCGAAAAGCCTTTCACTTGAAAACCGCAAGAGATGTCTTTCCGACTTGAAAAGCATAGGCTTTCAGACAGGCTGCGGCTTTATGGTTGGTTCGCCGTATCAGACTGCGGAAAATCTTGCCGAGGACTTGCTTTACATACACGAATTGCAGCCCCATATGGTAGGTATCGGACCTTTCATTCCGCACCACGACACGCCTTTTGCAGACGAAAAGGCAGGTACTCTTGAAATGACCCTGCTTATGCTGGGACTTGTGCGGCTTATCCTGCCGAATGTGCTTCTCCCTGCAACAACGGCGCTGGGGACTATCCACCCCAAAGGCAGGGAAAAAGGCATACTTGCAGGCGCAAATGTTGTTATGCCGAACCTGTCGCCAAAGGACGTCCGCAAAAAGTATCTTCTGTACGATAACAAGATATGCACGGGAGATGAAGCGGCGGAATGTATAAAGTGTCTTGGAAACCGCATGAGCTCCATAGGGTACAAGCTTGTCACCGACCGGGGCGACTGGAAAAACTAAGTTTAAAATTCTGACGGAAATATCCGCTAAGAAACAGAAAGGAAATAAAATCATGTACGATCCAAAATCATTGAAAGCAGAAGAATTCATCAGCGACGAGGAAATTCTTGAAACTCTTGCCTACGCCGAGAAAAACAAGGATAACGCCGAGCTTATCGACAGCATTATCGCAAAGGCTGAGCTGAGAAAGGGACTTAGCCACCGTGAAGCGGCAGTGATTCTCGACTGTACCCTTGAGGACAGAAATGAG
>JBJESH010000259.1:0-9988 GCA_051882695.1 Oscillospiraceae bacterium
CGTTAAGCCCAGACAGATGGGTCAGCAGGGCGGTATCGTTAAGTGCGAGGCTCCCCTTTATGCTTCAAAGGTCATGGCTGTATGCCCCAAGTGCGGCAAGCCCACAAGACTTGCTCACAAGATCGAGGCTGACGGCACTAAGGTAAGAGTCTGCAAGCACGCAGACTGCGGCAAGTCTTATTAAGAAAGGAGTAATTGAAATGGCATCCAATTTGAAAGAACTCTATGTCAGCACAGTGGCTCCTGCTTTAATGAAGAAGTTCGGCTATAAGAGCGTAATGCAGATCCCTAAGATTGACAAGGTCGTTATCAACGTCGGCGCAGGCGAAGCTAAGGAAAACGCTAAGGTCATCGACGCTATTATGACAGACCTCGCTGCTATCACAGGTCAGAAGCCTGTTGTTTGCCGCGCTAAGAAGTCTGTCGCTAACTTTAAGCTCCGTGAGGGAATGCCTATCGGTGTTAAGGTTACTCTCAGAAGCGAGAAAATGTACGAATTCCTCGACAGACTCTTCAACGTTGCGTTCCCCCGTGTTCGTGACTTCAGAGGAATCAACGGCAACTCCTTCGACGGAAGAGGCAACTACTCCACAGGTATCAAGGAGCAGCTTATTTTCCCTGAGATCGAGTACGATAAGATCGACAAGGTTCGCGGTATGGACATCAACATCATCACTACCGCAAATACCGACGAAGAGGCTAAGGCTCTTCTCGAGCTGATGGGCGCTCCGTTCGCTAAGTAATTACTGGGAGGGAAATTTTAAATGGCTAAAACATCAATGAAAGTTAAGCAGCAGAGAACTCCTAAGTACAGCACAAGAGCTTACAACAGATGCAAAATCTGCGGCAGACCTCACGCTTATATGAGAAAATTCGGCATTTGCCGTATCTGCTTCAGAGAGCTTGCTCACGACGGTCAGATCCCCGGCGTGAAGAAGGCAAGCTGGTAATTTTACCGCTTGAACGCTGTTTTTAAGTAATATAAGGAGGTTAACCGTTATGCAAATTACAGATACTATTGCAGATATTCTTACCAGAATCCGTAATGCTAATTCTGCAAAGCACGACACAGTTGACGTTCCTGCTTCCAATATGAAGAAAGCTATCACTCAGATCCTTGTTGACGAGGGTTACATCAAGAGCTATCAGATTATTGACGACGGCAAGCAGGGCATCATCAGAATCACACTGAAGTACGGTGAGAACAAGTCTCAGGTAATCACAGGTCTGAGAAGAGTTTCAAAGCCAGGTCTTCGTATTTATTCAAGCTGCGAGGATATGCCCAAGGTAATGAAGGGTCTCGGTATTGCTATCGTTTCCACTTCAAAGGGCGTTATGACCGACAAGAAGGCAAGAGAGCTTAATGTCGGCGGCGAAGTCCTTGCATTCGTATGGTAAGGAGGAACAAATAAATGTCCAGAATCGGTAAAAAGCCCGTTATTGTTCCTGCCGGCGTTGACGTTAAGGTTGACGGCACTACCGTTACGGTAAAGGGACCTAAGGGTACGCTCACAAATACCTTCAACTCTGATATGATCATCAAGCTTGAGGGCAACGAAATCATCGTAGACCGTCCTTCGGAGAACAAGATGCACAAGTCGCTCCACGGTCTTACAAGAACTCTTATCCACAACATGGTTGAGGGTGTTACAAACGGTTTTTCCAAGTCTCTCGACATCGAGGGTATCGGTTACCGTGCTGCTAAGCAGGGCAAGAACCTTGTTATGAACCTTGGTTATTCACATCAGGTAATCGTTCCTGAGGCTGACGGAATCACTATTGAGGTTCCCAATGCTACAAACATTGTTGTTCACGGTATCGACAAGCAGAAGGTAGGTCAGTTCGCTGCAGAGATCCGCGAAAAGAGACTTCCTGAGCCTTATAAGGGCAAGGGTATCCGCTACACAGGCGAGAGAATCATCCGCAAGGAAGGTAAGGCAGGTAAGGGTAAGAAGTAATCCCCTGCTGTTCGTAATAAATCCTGTTATCAGAGAATGGGACAGCTCCCCTGCTGCTGCGGCATGACATGAGCTACTATTCTCGTCAGAAAAGGAGTTGAATTCAAATGGTAAAGCAGATTAACAGAAAAGCTGCAAGAGCTAAGAGACAGATCCGCGTCCGCGCTAAGATCAGCGGTACTGCTGAGTGCCCAAGACTGAACGTTTTCCGTTCATCCAAGAACATCTATGCTCAGATCATTGACGACGTTGCAGGCGTAACTCTTTGCGCTGCATCTTCCAAGGATAAGGGCTTCGAGGGCAACGGCGGAAACAAGGAAGGCGCTTTCAAGGTCGGCGAGATGATCGCTGCAAAGGCTGCTGAAAAGGGTATCAAGGACGTTGTATTCGATCGTGCAGGCTATCTCTACCACGGCAGAGTTGCTGAGCTTGCAGAGGGCGCCAGAAAAGGCGGCCTGAACTTCTAATCAGGCTATTAACAAACAAGGAGGTAATACTTTTGGCAAATGCTAAGATAGACGCTTCTACCATGGAGCTTTCAGAAAAGGTTGTTTCCATTAACAGAGTTTCAAAGACTGTTAAGGGCGGACGTATCTTCAAGTTTGCTGCCCTCGTGGTAGTCGGTGACGGCAACGGTACCGTTGGCTTCGGTATGGGCAAATCGGGCGAAGTTCCCGACGCTATCCGCAAGGGTATCGAGGACGCTAAGAAGAATTTAATTAAGGTATCCCTCAAGGGTTCCACTATTCCCCATGAAATTATCGGTACATTCGGCGCCGGCAGAGTTCTTATGAAGCCCGCTGCTCCCGGTACCGGTGTTATCGCAGGCGGTCCTGTCCGTGCGGTAATCGAAATGGCAGGCATCAAGGACATCAGAACCAAGTCTCTGCGTTCCAACAATGCTTGTAACGTTGTAAGAGCTACTATCAACGGTCTTGCTCAGTGCAGAAGCGCTAAGGAAGTTGCTGAGATCAGAGGCAAGTCCGTTAAGGAAATCTTGGGTTAAGGAGGACGTTTGACTATGGCACTTAAAATTAAGCTTGTCAGAAGCCTTAACAGCGTTAAGAAGCCTCAGGCTGCTACTGCAAATTCTCTCGGACTCCGCAAGATCGGCGATGTAACAGTACAGCCCGACAACGACGCTACAAAGGGTAAAATCAATAAGATTGCTCACCTCGTAGAGGTTACCGAAGCATAATTACTGCAAGGAGGTGCGAAAGCTATGAAAATTCACGAATTATCCCCTGCTGCAGGTTCAAACAAAGATGTGAAGAGAATCGGCAGAGGTCACGGCTCGGGCAACGGCAAGACTGCCGGCAAGGGTCACAAGGGTCAGAATGCTCGCTCCGGCGGCGGTGTAAGACCGGGCTTTGAGGGCGGTCAGATGCCTCTCGCAAGAAGAATCCCTAAGAGAGGTTTCAATAACATTTTCGCAGAAAAAATGACGGTTATCAACGTTTCCGACCTTGCTAAGTTCAAGGAAGGCACTGTTGTTGATACTGAGCTGCTCAAGGCTGCTGGTATCATCAAGAATGCTGATAACGGCGTTAAGGTTCTCGGCAACGGCGAGATCAACGTTAACATTACAGTTAAGGCTGCTGCTTTCTCGGCATCGGCTAAGGAGAAAATCGAGAAGGCAGGCGGGAAGGCTGAGGTGATGTAATGTGTTTAAGACCTTCAGAAATGCCTGGAAGGTTCCTGAGTTAAGGAAAAAGATCCTTTACACATTACTCATTGTTCTTATTTTCAGAATCGGCTGTCACGTTCCTGTTCCGTTTATGGACTCGGACGCGATCACGAGTATGTTCGCTGACGGTAACTTCTTCAGCTATATGAACATTCTTTCAGGCGGTGCTCTTCAGCAGTGTACGCTGTTCTCACTGTCGATCCAGCCTTATATCAACGCTTCCATCATCGTTCAGCTTTTGACATATGCTCTTCCTCCTCTGGAAAATCTCCAGAAGGAAGGAGAATCCGGAAGAAAGAAACTCCAGAAGATCACAAGCTTTGTTTCTCTCGGTATTGCGCTGGTAATGTCCTATGCATATTACCTTACTCTGAGAAACAACGGTGCACTGAATTATACCGGCGGCGCAAAGGGCGTATTTACCGGCGCTGTTATCGTTCTTGCTTTTACTGCGGGCGCAAGCCTTGTGGTATGGCTCGGCAACAGAGTCAATGAAAAGGGTATCGGCAACGGTATTTCGATCATACTTTTTGCAGGTATCGTTTCAAGAGGACCGGAAGCTATCATAAAAATGTTCGTCAACGCAGAAACAAACAAGAAGCTTTATATCGCTATTCCGATAGTTCTGCTTGTGTTTGTTGTGATGATCGGCTTTATCGTTTTTATGAACGAGTCCGAAAGACGTATTCCCATTCAGTACGCTAAGCGTGTTGTTGGCAGAAAACAGTACGGCGGTCAGAATACTCACATTCCTATCAAGATCGCAATGAGCGGCGTTATGCCTATCATCTTTGCGATGGCGATCATGTCGCTGCCTTCTACACTGTCTATGTTCATCAAGCCTGCGGCTGTTCCCGAAACCTTCTGGCAGAAGTTCTATGTGGGCTTCCTGAACTTCTTCAGCTACCAGAGCCCATGGTACGCAATTCTTTATTTCCTGCTGATTATTGCATTTAACTATTTCTATGTTTCAATGCAGTATAATCCGATAGAGATCGCTAACAATCTCCGTCAGAATAACGGCGGTATCCCGGGTATCCGTCCCGGCAAGCCGACCAGCGATTTTATCCAGAGAGTTCTCAGCAAGATCACTCTTGTAGGTGCTTTCTTCCTCGGTATTATCGCTATATTCCCTATCTTTACCAACATGGCGTTCCCTCAGCTGGGAATCGCAATGGGCGGTACGTCAATCCTTATCGTTGTAAGCGTTGTTCTTGAAACTGTAAGAACGCTTGAGTCCCAGATGATGATGCGTCATCACAAGGGCTTCCTGGAATAAGAAAACCGAAATGTGAAACTTTAACAAGGAGGATTTAAATATGAACCTGATTTTATTGGGCGCTCCCGGCGCAGGCAAAGGTACGCAGGCTGAGGTCATCAGCGAAAAGCTCGGCATTCCCCAGATCTCTACCGGAAATATTCTGCGTGAGGCTGTTAAGAACGGTACTGAATGCGGTCTTAAAGCTAAAAGTTTCATGGAGAGCGGTGCTCTCGTTCCCGACGAGGTCGTTATCGGCATCCTTAAAGACAGGATCGCTGAGGACGACTGCAAAAACGGATACATCCTTGACGGCTTCCCAAGAACCGTTCCTCAGGCGGAGGCTCTGGAGAGCATGGGTATCAACATCGATAAGGTAATTTCCATCGATGTTCCCGATGAGACCATTCAGGGCAGACTTTCGGGCAGAAGAGTATGCGAAAAGTGCGGCGCTTCCTACCACATCGAATTTAACCCTCCCAAGGTTGAGGGTATATGCGACAAGTGCGGCGGAAATGCTGTTCAGCGCAAGGACGACGCTCCCGAAACTGTTATCGAAAGACTCCGCACATATCATGAGCAGACGGCTCCCCTTGCCGCTTTCTATGAAAAGAGAGGCAAGCTTGTAAGAGTTCAGGGACAGGAGGAAGTTAAGAAAACTTCCGAACTTGTATTAAAAGCGGTCAACGCTTAAAGAAGCGTGATAAAATGATTAGTGTGAAATCAAAATCAGAGCTGGAGAAAATGCGCAAGGCCGGTATCATTGCCGGTAATGCGCTGCACTTCGGCGGTCAGGCAATAAAAGACGGTATGACTACCTATGAGCTGGACAAAATCATTCACGACTATATCGTGAAGCACGGTGCAAAGCCTTCCTTTCTGGGTTATGGCGGGTTCCCCGCTTCGGCGTGCATAAGCATCAACGACCAGGTCATTCACGGTATTCCCTCCAAAAAGGTGAGAATACATGAAGGTGATATTGTCAGCATAGACGTGGGCGCGTTTATCGACGGGTTCCACGGAGATACCGCTTTTACTTTTGCCGTAGGTAAAATTTCAGAAGAAGCAAAGCAGCTCCTCAGAGTCACCGAGGAAAGCCTTTACAAGGGCATTGAGCAGGCGGTTGCCGGCAACAGGATCGGTGATATCGGTCATGCCGTTGAGGAACACTGTGTTTCTTATGGATACGGCGTCGTCAAAAAGTATATAGGTCACGGCGTGGGCAGACAGCTCCACGAGTCACCGGAGGTCCCGAACTACGGAAAAGCCGGTCATGGTCCGAGACTTGTTGCAGGTATGACGATCGCTATCGAGCCGATGATCAACGCGGTAGGCGAGGATGTAAGAGTTCTCCCCGACGGCTGGACCGTACTGACGAAGTCAGGCTCGATATCAGCTCATTTTGAGCATACAGTCGCAGTTACACCCGACGGGCCTGTGCTGCTTACAAAGCCCACACTCTAAGGGGGTAATGCTGTGGAAGCAAAACCCGGAATGATTGTAAGGTCTTTGGCGGGAAGAGACAAGGGCAGATTCTTGGCCGTTGTTTCCGCTTCGGAGGGTTTCGTTTTCCTTGCCGACGGAAAAGAGCGGAAGCTCGCTTCGCCGAAAAAGAAAAACGAAAAGCATATCGCTCCGACAAAAACCGTTATTGACATAAGCAATCTGACAGACAGGGGACTGAGGACCGCTTTGCAGAAATTTCAGAGCGGCGAAGAAGCTTAGTCCTTCCGAAATCGAAATATCCAAAGGAGGCATTTACTTGTCTAAGGAAGATGTTATTGAGATTGAGGGTACAGTCATAGAAGCTCTGCCTAACGCAATGTTCCAGGTCGAACTTGCAAACGGACACAAAATTCTTGCCCATGTTTCCGGAAAGCTCAGAATGAACTACATCAGAATAGTTCCGGGCGATAAGGTTACCGTTGAGATGTCGCCTTACGACCTCACAAAGGGCAGAATCACTTGGAGAGCGAAATAATAAAGTTATTCAATCAGAAAGGTGGTAATTTTAATGAAAGTTAGACCTTCAGTTAAGCCTATCTGTGAAAAATGCAAGGTTATCAAGAGAAAAGGCAAAATAATGATCATCTGCGAAAACCCCAAGCACAAGCAGCGTCAGGGCTGATTAAACAAAATTCGTATTCAAATCCAATATGGAGGTGTATTGTAAATGGCACGTATTGCAGGCGTTGACCTTCCCAAGAATAAGAGAGTCGAGATCGGCCTCACTTATATCTACGGTATCGGTCGTAAATCTGCTGAGATCATCCTTGCCAACACAGGCGTTGACCCCGATACAAGAGTTAAGGATCTGTCAGAGGATGATGTAGCTAAGCTCCGTGATTACATTGACCACAACTTTATGGTAGAGGGCGACCTCAGAAGAAATGTTGCTCTCAACATCAAGAGACTGGTTGAGATCGGCTGCTACAGAGGCGTTCGTCACAGAAAGGGTCTCCCCGTAAGAGGTCAGAGAACCAAGACCAACGCAAGAACACGCAAGGGTCCCGTAAAGACCATCGCTAACAAGAAGAAGTAAGGAGGGAATGAACAATGGCTCAGGTTAAAGGCAAAAAGACCGTTGTTAGAAGACGCCGCGAGCGTAAAAACATTGAAAATGGCGCTGTTCATATCCAGTCCACTTTCAACAACACTATCGTAACTATTACCGATATTCAGGGTAATGCAATCTCATGGGCTTCCGCAGGCGGACTCGGTTTCAGAGGTTCCAAGAAGTCTACTCCGTTTGCTGCTCAGACTGCTGCTGAGACAGCTGCTAAGGCTGCTATGGAGCACGGTCTCAAGACTGTTGAGGTTTATGTTAAGGGACCCGGCGCAGGTCGTGAGGCTGCTATCAGAGCTCTTCAGACTGTTGGTCTTGAAGTTAAGCTCATCAAGGACGTTACTCCTATCCCCCACAACGGATGCCGTCCTCCCAAGAGACGCCGCGTATAACAGAACGCTTTACTGCACGTTTTTTGGACAACCGAAAATTACTGCGGATATTCCGCACCAAAATACCAACGGAGGTGTAATTAAATGGCAAGATATACCGAAGCGGTTTGCAGACAGTGCAGACGTGAGGGTCAGAAGCTTTTCTTAAAGGGTGAGAAGTGCACTACTGACAAGTGCCCTATCAGCAAGAGAGAATACGCTCCCGGTCAGCACGGCCAGAACCGCAAAAAAATATCTGAATATGGTTTACAGCACAGAGCTAAGATGAAGACAAGACGTTACTACGGCGTTCTTGAGGGTCAGTTCTATCACTACTTTGAGCTTGCTGAAAAGAAGCAGGGTCAGACAGGTGAGAACCTTCTCAAGATCCTTGAATCCCGTCTTGATAACGTTGTTTACAGAATGGGTCTTGCTTCTTCAAGAGCTCAGGCTCGTCAGTTCGTTGTTCACGGTCACTACACCGTTGACGGCAAGAAGGTAAACATTCCTTCATACCTCGTTAAGGAGGGTCAGGTCGTTGCTCTCAGCGATAAGAGCAAGACAACTGACAGCTTCAAGACTATCGTTGAGGCAAACAGCGGACGTCCTGTTCCGATGTGGCTTGATATGGATAAGGCTAATCTTTCCGCAAAGGTTGAAAGACTTCCTAACCGTGAGGAGATCGACCTTGAGGTTGAGGAAACACTGATCGTCGAGCTGTACTCCAAGTAATAAGCAGAATACGTTATCCGCAACACGAAATAGGAGGGTTTTATCATGCTTGAACCAATTCAGAAGGCGGAAATTGAAACCGTCGAACTTAAAAGCAACGGAACCTATGGCAAATTTACTGTTGCTCCGCTGGAGCGCGGATACGGACATACTCTCGGCAACAGCCTGAGACGCGTTCTGCTCTCTTCTCTTCCCGGTGTGGCTGTTACTTCTGTCAAGATCGACGGCGTACACCATGAGCTGTCTACAGTTCCCGGCGTTAAGGAGGACGTTACTGAGATCGTCCTGAACCTTAAAGGTCTTACCGCAAAGCTTCACGGCGAGGGTCCCAAGACAGTTTATATCGAGGCGGAGGATGAGTGCGAAGTAACTGCGGGTGACATTAAAACCGACTCCGAAGTGGATATTCTTGTTCCGGAAATGCATATTGCTACTCTCGGCAAGGACGCTAAGCTTTATATGGAGATCACTATCGACAAGGGACGCGGTTATGTTCCTGCCGAAAAGAACAAGCAGCTTTTCAACTTCGGCATCGATGTTATTGCTGTGGATTCCATATATACCCCTGTACTGAAGGTGAACTACTCTGTTGAGGATACTCGTCTTGGTCAGGTAACAGACTATGACAAGCTTATTCTTGAAGTCTGGACTGACGGCGTTGTTTCCGCAAAAGAGGCTGTTTCACAGGCAGCCAATCTCCTCATTGAGCATCTGAAGCCTTTCACAGAGCTTTCAGACGAGTCCGCGATCACTGAGATAATGATCGAAAAGGACGATAAGGGCAAGGAGAAGATCCTTGAGATGACCATTGAGGAACTTGACTTGTCGGTACGTTCCTTCAACTGCCTGAAGAGAGCCGGAATCAATACGGTTGACGACCTCATCAACAAGTCCGAAGAGGAAATGATGAAGGTAAGAAACCTTGGTAAGAAATCCTTCGACGAGGTTAAGGAGAAGCTTCAGTCACTGGGCTTCGACCTCAGCTCGGAAGAGGAATAACAAACGGTACACCGTAAACTATTGATAAGGTAAGGAGTGAATATAAATGCCGGGAACCAGAAAACTGGGCCGCACAAGCGACCATAGAAAGGCTATGCTCAGAGCTATGGTAACATATCTGCTTGAAAACGGCAAAATCGAAACAACAGTAACCAGAGCTAAAGAGGTTCGTGCTATGGCGGAAAAGATGATCACTACCGCTAAGACAAACGACCTGCACTCCAAGCGTCAGGTTCTTGCTTACGTCACTAAGGAAGACGTTGTCAAGAAGCTTTTTGATGAGATTGCACCTAAGTACGCTGACAGAAACGGCGGCTATACAAGAATCATCAAGATCGGACCCAGACGCGGCGACGCTGCTGAAATGGCTATCATTTCACTGGTTGACTAATTTAACAAAAATAAATCCCCCTGAAA
>JBJESH010000260.1:0-9986 GCA_051882695.1 Oscillospiraceae bacterium
TATGCAACCTTTTTCTGTTCGGACTCAAGCTTGTCATCGGTACACTTATGAACAGTATCGCAATTACCTCTGACGCTTTCAACAACCTTTCCGATATGGGAAGCTGCGTTGTTGCCGTTATCGGAGCAAAAATGGCGAACCGCCTCCCCGACCGTGAGCATCCTTTCGGTCACGGCAGATTTGAATACATATCCTCGCTTATCGTTTCATTTATTATTATGCTTGTGGGCTTTGAGCTTTTCAAAAGCGGCGTTGATAAGATACTCCACCCCGAAGAGCTCAATTTCAGCATCATAATGACAATAATTCTCGCAGCTTCCGTGCTTGTAAAGCTCTGGATGTATTTCTGCTACAGCTTCATTGCAAAGAAGATCAATTCCTCCGTTATGAAGGCGACAGCACAGGACAGCGTAAACGACGTTATTTCCACCAGTGCGGTAATTGCCGCAACCGTTATCGGTTACTTTCTGCCCTTCCGTATCGACGGCTTTATCGGCGTGATAGTTTCTGTCCTTATCATGTACAGCGGTATAAAGCTGGCAAAGGAAACGATCGACCTGCTGCTGGGTACTCCCCCGTCCCGTGAAACGATAAATTCAATTGCGGGGATCGTTATGTCAAATGAAGAAATTGTCGGTATGCACGACCTTATAGTTCACGACTACGGCCCGGGAAGAGTTTTTGCTTCGGTACACGCCGAAGTTCCCGACCATGCCGATATGGTGCATATACACGAGATAATTGACGAGACCGAGCGGAAGATACTGCTTGAAACGGGCATTCAGACGGTTATCCATACAGACCCTATTACCGTCAACAACGAGTACGTTGACAATCTTAAAGCTATGGTAAAACAGTGTGTTGCAGCTTCTGACCCGACCTGTACGATACATGATTTCAGGATAACCGACGGTGAAAACCGCATAAACATTATTTTTGACATGGTAATAAGCAGCACTCACAAACCTGCCGAACGGGAAAAGATCGTCGAAGCAGTCAAGGAACGCATACGCCGCGAGGACGAAAGATTTTTCCCGGTAATAACCGTTGACGAGGCTTTCCATGACTGATATAAGGACGCTTGTCTGCGGAAACAGAGAGATAAAATGGCTGCTTACCCGTAAAAAAGTCAAGAATATCAATATGCGCATAAAGTCCGACGGCATCGTATATATAAGCGCCAATACACGGGTAACTATCGGGTTTATTGAGAACTTTATAAGAGAAAAAGCTGATTTCATCTTTTCTGCGCTTGACAGGTTTTCCGAACGTGAAAAAGAACCTGAGCTGCCCGAAAAGGATACTGCTTACAAAAGCGGCGATATCCTGCGTTATTTCGGAGAGAATTATACTCTGAATATAGAGCTATCATCAAAAGAAAGCGTGTTTTTAAGCGGTCGGGAAATTGTCGTCCGTGCAAGATCGGAGGAACGGACGGGTAAGCTTCTGGAAAAATTTTATGCGGAGGAGATAGGCAAGCTGTTTCAATCCCTGAACGACAGAACGTATGAAATGTTTCTCGCAAAAGGATATAACGTTCCGAAAGCAGCTTTGCAGATAAGGCAAATGCGCTCCCGATGGGGAAGCTGCCATATCACCGACGGAAAGATCGTAATGAACAGCCGTCTTGCACTTTACCCCGAAATGTGTTCAGCTTACGTCTTTATCCACGAATATGCCCATTTTATCGTACCCAACCACAGCAAAGCCTTTTATTCGGTCGTATACAAGCTTATGCCGGATTATAAAATATGCGTTGATATTCTGAAAAGATAAAATGTTTTAGCTGACTGAATTGCAGAATTTTTTGAAATATGTTCAAAAGAATATTTCAAAAAAATTAAGCAATTCAGTCAATTTATGTTTTTTTTGGATTTTTTTTAAAAAACTCTTGCAAAATTTGAAATAATGTTGTATACTTATTTTTGTACGGCACAGGTGTACGGATCTTGAACCGTATCGCTGAAAATTTTACATTTTTATAGGGAGGATTTAAACAATGGCGTTTAAAAATGAGTATCTTAAGGGCGTTTATGAAAAGGTTGAAAAGCGCAACCCCGGCGAAAAGGAGTTCCTTCAGGCTGTAAGAGAGGTTCTTGAATCTTTCGAGCCTGTTGTTGAAAAGGATAAGTCCTATGAAACCAACGGCATCATCGACAGGATCGTTGAGCCCGAGCGTTTCATCCAGTTCAGAGTTTCATGGGTTGACGACAACGGCAACGTTCAGGTAAACCGCGGCTACCGCTGCCAGTTCAACTCCGCAATCGGACCTTACAAGGGCGGTCTCAGACTTCACCCATCCGTTTGCGCTTCCGTTATCAAGTTTCTCGGCTTCGAGCAGATATTCAAGAACAGCCTTACAGGTCTGCCTATGGGCGGCGGTAAGGGCGGTTCCGACTTCGACCCTAAGGGCAAGTCCGACAGAGAAGTTATGGCTTTCTGCCAGAGCTTCATGACAGAGCTTTGCAAGCACATCGGCGCTGACACCGACGTTCCCGCAGGCGATATCGGTACAGGCGCACGCGAGATCGGCTATATGTTCGGTCAGTACAAGAGACTCCGCAACGAGTTCACAGGCGTTCTTACAGGTAAGGGTCTTTCCTACGGCGGCTCACTTGCAAGAACAGAGGCTACAGGCTATGGTCTCTGCTACTTCACAGAGGAAATGCTCAACTGCATGAAGAACGACAGCTTCAAGGGCAAGACTGTTGTAATTTCCGGTTCAGGTAACGTTGCTATCTACGCTACACAGAAGGCTACACAGCTTGGCGCAAAGGTAGTTGCACTTTCCGACTCCAACGGATATATCTATGACCCCAACGGAATCAATCTTGATGTTGTTAAGCAGATCAAAGAGGTTGAGCGCGGCAGAATCAAGGAATATGTCAACAGAGTACAGGGCGCTACATATACAGAAGGCTGCAAGGGCATCTGGACTATCAAGTGCGATATCGCTCTCCCCTGCGCTACACAGAACGAGATCGACGGCGAGTCCGCTGACATCCTTATCAAGAACGGCGTAATGGCTGTTGCTGAGGGCGCTAATATGCCTTCTACACCTGAGGCTATTGAGAAGTTCCAGGCTGCAGGCATCATGTTTGGTCCTGCAAAGGCAGCTAACGCAGGCGGCGTTGCTACATCCGGTCTTGAAATGTCCCAGAACAGCGAGAGACTCAGCTGGACATTTGAAGAGGTTGACGCTAAGCTCAAGACTATCATGGTAAATATCTTCCACAACGCATACAATGCTTCAAAGGAATACGGCCACGAGGGCAACCTTGTTATGGGTGCTAACATCGCAGGCTTCCTGAAGGTTGCTGACGCTATGAAGTGGCAGGGCGTTGCATATTAATTTTCCCGTTCAGCATAATTAAAAAGGCTGATGCAGAGGTACTTAAACCGGTACTCTGCATCAGCCTTTCTTTTATATTTTTCTTGCTCTCATAGCGTTTACAACTGCTATAAGACACACGCCTACGTCTGCAAAAACAGCAGACCACATAGTCGCAATACCAACTGCGGCAAGTATCAGAACTGCTGCCTTTACCGCAAGAGAGAATACAATATTCTGTATCACTATCCTCTTGGTCTTTCGGGAAATTTTTATGGCTTCAATAAGCTTTGAAGGCTTGTCGTTCATTATGACTGCGTCTGCGGCTTCAATTGCCGCGTCTGAGCCTATGCCGCCCATTGCAACGCCTGCGTCTGCACGCATAAGAACAGGTGCGTCGTTTATTCCGTCACCCACAAAAATGGTTTTACGCTTGCCGCTGTTTTTCATTATCTCTTCAACGGCTGCAACTTTTCCGTCGGGAAGAAGCTCTGCGCGCCATTCATCCAGTCCAAGCTTCTTCGCAGTAATTTCTGCGGCTGCACATCTGTCTCCGGTAAGCATAACAGTTTTAATTCCGGATTTTTTCAGCTCTGAAACAGCTTTTTCTGCGTCCGCCTTAACACTGTCGGAAATCTCTATAACTCCTGCATATACTCCGTTTTCGGCAATGAATATCAGCGTTCCGGCAGACTCAATTTCAGGAAGAGTGCTTATCCCATTTTCTTCCATAAGCTTTCGGCTGCCTGCAAAAACAGTCCCCCTTGAAGTTATTGCCTTGACTCCTCTGCCTGCAATTTCGGTAATATCCGCTTTTTCGGGAACACCCTCAAATCCCCGCATTACCGCCATGGCAGCAGGATGGTTGGAACCCTGTTCGGCTGCTGCCGCAAGAGCAAGAAGCTCTTTTTCGGTACGGTTTTCAGCAGGAATTATTCTTGTAATTTCAAAGGTCCCGTCGGTAAGTGTACCCGTCTTGTCAAAAACAACAGTCCCGCATTCTGCAAGCTGCTCCATGGCAATTCCGCCCTTGATAAGTATTCCTCTTGCCGATGCACCGCCTATGCCCCCGAAGAAGCTGAGAGGTACGGATATTACCAGAGCACAGGGGCAGGACACAACAAGAAACGACAGCGCACTGTAAATGTATTTCGTATCAAATCCGCTTATCAGAGAGGGAACTGCTGCAAGCAGCAGCGCAGCAATTACAACACAAGGGGTATACCAGCGTGCAAAACGGGTAATGAACTGTTCTGATTTTGCTTTCTTGGCAGAGGCATTTTCCACAAGCTCAAGGATTTTCGTAACAGTGGATTCGCCGAATTTTTTAGTTACCCTCGCTTCAATAACTCCCGTAAGATTTACGCAGCCGCCCATTAAGCTTTCGCCCTCGCCTGCCTGACGAGGTACACTTTCACCGGTAAGTGCTGAGGTGTCAACAGATGTCGTACCGCTCGTTACAACGCAGTCGAGAGGAATTTTTTCACCCGGCTTCACAACTATAATATTGCCGACCTCTACCAGTTCGGGTGCAGACTGTTCAACGACACCGTCATGCTTTACAAAGGCTACATCGGGACGGATATCCATAAGGGAAGCTATGCTTTTTCTGGAACGTCTCACTGCATAGCTCTGGAACATTTCTCCAAGCTGATATAATATCATTACCGCCGCACCTTCGGGATACTCTCCGATACAAAATGCGCCAAGAGTCGCAAGAGTCATAAGGAAGCATTCGTCAAATGGTCTGCCTTTTAAAATATTCTTACCTGCTTTGATAAGCACATCCAGTCCTACAATAAAGTACGACGCAAGGAATATCCACATGGTATAGAATTTGTCATGCAGTAACATTCCTGCCGCAAATATCACAGAAGCGGCAATGATCCTTACAATGCTCATTTTTAAATCAGACGGGTCGTCGTTATCCTCGGATGCTGAAACCGCCGCACCGTTTTCAAGCAGAACGACTTCTACATCAGGTTCGAGAGAAGCGGTTATTTTTGCTACCTCTTTAAAAACCGTCTCGCTGCTTTCCTTTGCAATATCCAGCGAGAGCTTTTTTGCCATGAAATTCATTTCCGCTTTTTTTACAAGCGGATGCTTTTCACTTTCGGCACGGATCTTTTCCGCACAGTTCGGGCAGTCAAGCCCTTTCATATACAATGTTATATGCATAATAATTATAACCATTTCCCCGACAGGGAAAATGCACTCCTTCCTCATATTTGAAAATTCATTTTCCAGTTTTTGCCTTTAAATCTTTTTCATTACAGCAAAGCCTATCGGCATAAGACCGTTTATCTCTGTAAGCTTGAAGGGTCCGCAGCCGCTGTTTTCAAGCATTCTCCGATAGCTTCTGAAATTATAATTTTCATGCGGACGAAATCCGAACAGTCCGTAAAGCTTGGTGATAACCAGTGCCATACTGTTTTCGTTCAGCATAAATGTGGGAAGAATAAGCTTTCCGCCGTATTTTGTCACGCGGTAAAGCTCCCTGACCGCCGCTTCGGGGGCATCAAGAAGATGAAGAACATTTCCTGCAATTACAATATCGTATGTATTATCTGCATCATCAAGATCAAAAATGTCCCGTTCCTCGAAGAAGACATTATCCAGACCCTTTCTTTGGCATTTTCTTTTCGCTTGTTCAAGCATTGAAAGCGACATATCCGTACAAAGCACACTCTCTGCTTTCTCTGCGGCAGCTATTGAAAGCTCTCCCGTTCCTGCGGCGCAGTCCAAAACATTTGTTCCACGTGGAACAATCTGTTTTACCCCCTCAAGCATTGCATGATAAACTCTGCCGTTGACAAGCTCCGCTATATCGTATATTCCCGCCGCCTTGTCCCAAAAGCTCATTGATATATCCCCCTTTGCCGTTACTCCATAATATGCTCGAACGCCTGATTGAAAATAGTCTGAATATGGTCGTCTGCAAGCGAGTAATAAACCGTTTTGCCGTCACGGCGGTATTTCACAAGCCTTGCCTGTTTCAGTACCCGAAGCTGATGTGATATTGCCGACTGGGTCATGCCAAGCACATCAGCAATGTCACAAACGCACATCTCACTTTCAAACAGCGCACATATGATGCGCACTCTTGTTGAATCGCCGAACACCTTGAAAAGCTCCGCCACATCGTAAAGAAGCTCCTCATCGGGAAGTCTGTCTGCAACAGCTTTTACGACCTCCGGATGGACTTTGTCCTCACAGCATATTTCTAAGGAATTTTCGTTATTCAAACTCATAATATCCGTCCTTTCATTTTATCATATGAATTATTGTTCATATGTATTATAATTCATTTGCTCAATTATTAATACAAACTTTATGTAAACATAATATGTACAAATCGTAAAAATCAAGCAAATTACAAATTATTAAATATATAGAAATAATTATATGATATCATTAATTTGAAAAATTATGATCGTAAAGAGGTGATTCGGCAGGTGAAAACTGATACCCGTGAAAAAACACAGGGCAATGACGTAGTTGAGGATCGCATTAATCTGCGTTATCAGGACAAAGCTTATAATGAAAGCTTTAAGCAGTGGCGGAAGCAAAAGCAGGATTCTATCGGATTTTATTTTGTAAAAAAGCCGAATCAGCACATATATCAGGATGGAGTAGGCTTTATAAAGGATTACCCCGAAGCACATGAAGCGAAGGCTTTTCATCGGGTTCTGACTATACTCGGACTTATTCTGCTTTACAGAGTCATTTTTGACGCTCTTTCAATATATGTTATCCCATATATTCTTGAACTGCTTGGATTTGACATTCATTTCAGCTTTTTTTCCGGAATACGTTATGGAAATGAAACGCTGATGATAACCATCGACCTTATTTCGCAAATCATAGGACGGGTCATTCCTATTGCTATTCTTATAAAGCATCTGGAAATGCCGTTTTCAGTAATGGTCCCTATGAAAATCACAAACAAGCCGATGTTCGTTTTCAGTATGCCTGCGGCTCTGATGACTGCCGGCTGCTGCGGAATTATGTCATATTTCTATGAGCAGGTCTTATTGGCATGTCATATCAATTCATCACGTTCATTTTTGGTTCCGGAACATACAGATGACATTATTTACAGTTATATCGTTCATGTCCTGATAATTTCCCTGATAAGCGAATTCTGCACACATGGGGTAATTCTCCAGCTTACACGG
Organism: Oscillospiraceae bacterium; assembly: GCA_051882695.1. Lineage (GTDB taxonomy): Bacteria > Bacillota > Clostridia > Oscillospirales > Ruminococcaceae > RGIG8773. The sequence goes on from JBJESH010000260.1 coordinate 7,510, forward strand.
CAGTTCGGCGACGGTACGGCGCTTCTCATTACTGCGCTTATCACATCGGCTTCTACCTATGATATAACACAATTCCCGTATGCTGCCGTTACTTCGCTTGTAATAGGATATTTCACTATCCGCACAGGTTCTGTAATCACGGCGCTCATAATGCGCATAATAATTCGTATGTCCACTTATACCTTGTATTATTTTGATTATAAGACAGACCCTCTTTACAGCAACACTCTGGTAACTGCTTTTCTGTTCCTTATCATTATGATAGGTATGGCAGCGACAGTACATTTTCTTTGTAATCACAGCGACCGTTTCGGTATGACTATCAAGCCGAGATATATGTCCCCTGGAAGCAAAGTTCTTGCGGCTTCATCAAGCATACCTGTCATTATATGGTTTACTCTGACATTTCTTCTTACAATGAGAAACCTTAATTTGCAGATCTGAAGCATTATCCGAAAGGAATTTTTTCATGCAGCTTATGAATGATGAATATTACATGACGGCGGCTATGGAGCTTGCGCGTGAAGCCGCCGCTGACGGTGAAACTCCTGTCGGGGCTGTTGTTGTACGGCAGGACGGATTTATTGCCGGCAAAGGTCGAAACAGGCGTGAAAAGGGCAGAAATGCTCTTTATCACGCCGAAATTTTAGCGATAGACGAGGCTTGCCGCACTCTTGGAGGCTGGCGGCTTAGCGGCTGCACACTTTATGTTACCCTTGAACCGTGTCCGATGTGCGCAGGAGCAATTATCAACTCGCGTATCGACAGAGTCGTTTTTGCCGCACGGGACAAGGTATCCGGTTCGGCAGGCTCTGCTGTAAATCTTTTTGAGTTAGGCTTAAATTACCGTCCGGATGTTACTGCGGGAGTTATGCAGGAGGAAAGCGAGGCTCTTTTAAAAGAATTCTTTTCAAAGCTCAGGGAGGAAAGAAAATTGTTCAGAATAAAGCTTATTGAAGTAAAAACCGATGTACAGATAGAAAATACCGCTATGCTTGCGGACGAAATATGGCACGAATGGTTTCCGTCGATACTCACAGACGAGCAGATAGATTATATGGTTGAAAAGTTCCAGTCGGTCGGAGCAATGACAGAGCAGATAGCTTCAGGCGGTTACACATATTATCTAATCAGAAAGGGAAACGCTTATATAGGCTATACTGCGATACGTCCCGACGCTGACGGCAGACTGTTTCTTTCAAAAATATACATCAAAAAAGAATACCGCGGCAACGGTTATGCAAAAGAAGTTTTTGAGTTTCTCAAGAAATACTGCCGTGAAAACAATCTTAATGCAATATGGCTTACAGTAAACAAGCATAATGACAATTCCATTGCCGTGTATAAAAAATGCGGTTTCAGCATGATCGGCGAAGGTGTTGCCGATATCGGAAACGGTTTTGTTATGGACGATTATTATTTTCAGCTGGATATTACCGACTGATGCAAAGGAGTGATGTTATGTTCCGTATCTTTGTCAAAGCCGTTTTGGACACGTTAAAGCCCAAATATGCTTCGGCTTTCTTTTTTATGCTGCTTCTTCCGGTGACTGCCGCTGCTGCGGTTTTTCTGAAGCGCACCCGTTTCAGAAACGACGTCGGTGCTGATGCAGATTTGTATGTTATTGGTAAAAAAGGCAATCCTAAAGCCGTGTTTGTCACAAACGTAAAACGTAAAAAAGCATTAAAAACGGTCTCAAATTGGTATTTAAACAGCAATTTCAGCGAATAAATCTTAAAAAAAGTTACAATTTTTTTGGCAAAAAAATTTATTTATCCATCTATCGTGTAAACTCACCAAAAAATCAAAACATATGTCATAATATAAATATCTCGTTTCTTCGAGTTTTGATTTTGATTTAAAGGGAGGGTTCTCATGAAGCTCAGAATTCGTGATCTGCGTGAAGACAATGATCTATACCAGCGTAATATTGCTGAATATCTTAATTGTACTCAACAGACCTATTCAAGATATGAAACAGGCGATCTTGAACCGTCTCTGCCGGTTATGGCAAAGCTTGCCGAATTTTATAATACAAGCGTGGACTTCCTTATGGGACTTACAGACGTGAGAGAGCCTTACAAGCACAGCACCAAAAACAAATAAACGGAGAATCTGCTATGACAAGAAGCGAATACCTTGATTTCTGCGGAACAATAGCCGCTGCGGTATCCGACTGTCCTTTTGAAAACGACGCCGAAAGCGTCGTTATTCGCCACCGTGATACTCGGAAATGGTTTGGAATCATTATGGAACTTAACGGAAAAACAATTGTTAATCTTAAATGTGAGCCTATGGAAGCGGATTTTCTCCGCGCTCAATTCGCCGGAGTTACTCCTGCGTATCATATGAATAAAGTCCACTGGAATACGATATATCTTGATTCAGACGTACCGGACGAAGAAATAAAGCGTATGACTATGAACAGCTTTTATCTTACCGAAAAAAATATAAAAAGCAAACGGAAAACAAATTAG
>JBJESH010000261.1:0-8687 GCA_051882695.1 Oscillospiraceae bacterium
ATTTCGGTCTGCGTTTGACCTCCATATAGGTTTTTGCAAGATACTGTCCCATTATGCCCATGCAGAAAAGCTGCAAGCCTCCGACAAAGCAAATCAGACACATTACCGCCAAAATTCCCGACAATTCTGCTATTGCAAAAATCATTAACGTCAGCGCTGCAGTAAACAGCAGTATACTGAAAATCACGGAAAAAGCCAGCGGAAACGTCGAAAACGCAGTTATTCCCTCAAAGGAGTACATAAGCAATTTCCGGAAATTCCATGTGGTTTTGCCTGCGGCTCTCTCGGTATTTTCCACCTCGATGTATTTTGTGCGGAAGCCTACCCAGCTGAAAATTCCCTTTGAAAAACGGTTATATTCGGGCATATCAAGTATGGCGTTCACCATCTGCCTTGTCATAAAGCGGTAATCCTGTGCGCCGTCCACGATTTGGGTCTGGGATATTTTGTTTATTACCTTGTAAAAGCTTCGCGCAAAAAATGACAGAAGCTTCGGCTCGCCCTTTCGGGATACGCGTCTTGTGGCAGCGCAGTCATACTCTCCGCTTGAAACGTACTCATACATCTGCGGCATAAGCTTAGGAGGGTGCTGCAGATCTGCGTCCATAATTACAACATAGTCACCCTTTGAATGCTCCATACCTGCAAGCATAGCAGCTTCCTTGCCGAAATTACGGCTGAAAGAAACATAACGGAAACGGCTGTCCTCAGCGGAATAGCTGCGAAGTATCTCAAGCGTGCCGTCCCGTGAGCCGTCATTGATAAACAAAAATTCAAACTCAAGCTGCGGATGCGCTTCGGTCATTCCGTCCGAAACACGGAGTATTTCCTCGTGAAACAGCGGGAGCACCTCCTGCTCGTTAAAGCAGGGCACTACCACCGTAATCAGTTCTTTTTCCATTAAAGGTATCCTTTCAGTTATTCAACAGTAACAGACTTCGCCAGATTTCTCGGCTTGTCAACGTCGCAGCCGCGCTGTACAGCGGTGTAATAAGCAATAAGCTGCATTGTAACGACCGAAAGCAGCGGCAGGAAAATATCCTCTGCATCGGGAAGTCCCACCTTATAGTCTGCGCAGTTTGAATCTATTTCAACCGACTCTCTGCAAATCATAACGACCTTTGCACCTCGGCTCTTTACCTCACGGACGTTTGAAAGCGTCTTTTCAAACAATCTGCTCTGTGTAGCCGCCACGATGACGGGCATTCCGTCGTCGATAAGGGAAATAGTGCCGTGTTTCAGCTCACCTGCGGCATAAGCCTCGCTGTGGATGTACGAGATCTCCTTCAGCTTCAGCGAGCCCTCCATACTGAGCGCATTGTCAAGACCCCTGCCGATATAAAGCAGACTGTCGGCGTTGAAAATTTTCGACGCAACAAACTGGTACTGTGACATATCGTTAAGGCAAAGCTGAATTTTTTCGGGGATCTGCATAAGTCCCGATGTAAGACGTCTGCACTCGGCTTCGTCAATTTTTCCGTTTGCGTATGCAACCTCAAATGCAAAAAGGTACATAAATGCGACCTGTACTGCGTAAGCCTTTGTTGAGCATACCGATATCTCAGGACCCGCATTGGTATAAATAACCATATCCGCCTCACGGGCAATTGACGAGCCTACCACATTTACAACAGCAAGAGTGTCTGCACCCCTGCTTCGTGAAAGCTTCAGCGCTTCCAGTGTGTCAGCCGTTTCGCCCGACTGTGAGATAATTACGACCAAGTCGTTCTCGGTAACAAGCGGATTTCTGTATCTGAACTCGGAAGCTATGTCCACAATAACGGGAGTCCTTGCAAGGTCTTCAATAAGATATTTTCCGACCATACCCGAATGCATTGCCGAACCGCAGCCGACGATATAAATATTTTTATATCCGCGAATTTTTTCAGCGGTAAGTCCGCACTCGCCGAAATCGGGCAGACCATCCTTAACTCTCGGAGAAACAGTATTCCGCACAGCGTCAGGCTGCTCGTGTATCTCCTTCAGCATAAAATGCTCATATCCGCCCTTCTGAGCAGCGGCAACATCCCATGTAGCTGTTTGCAGCTCCTTTTCTATATCCTCGCCGTGAATATCCGTAAAACGTATTCCCTTTTCATCGAGAATTGCAATTTCTCCCCGTTCAAGGAAATAATAATCACGGGTATGCTCAAGAATTGCGGTAACATCGGAAGCAATAAAGCTTTCTCCGTCGCCTTTTCCGACTATTAGCGGACTGTCCTTGCGCACCGCATAAATTTTATTTTTGTGCTCCCTGAAAATAATTCCGAGAGCATATGCCCCCTCAATATCTCCGAGAGCCTTTTCTATTGCTTCAAGGGGGTCGCCCTCATAATAGTAATCAAGCAGCTTTGCAACGGTTTCCGTGTCCGTCTCGCTTTCAAAGCCGTATCCCTTGCTTGTGAGAAAGGCTTTCAGCTCGCGGTAATTTTCAATAATTCCGTTGTGAACGATAGAAACTCTTCCGTTGCCTATCGGATGGGAATTTACATCGGACGGTTCACCATGGGTCGCCCATCTGGTATGACCTATACCGCAGGTGGCTTTAAGCTCAGCTTCGTCCGCAAGCCTTGCCGCAAGGCCCTCGTCGATTTTGCCCTTAGCCTTGACGGTCTTAATCTTATCGCCCTCAAAAACGGCGATCCCAGCTGAATCGTAGCCGCGGTATTCAAGCTTGCGCAAAGCGTCAACGAGAATATCGGCGCACGCCTTTCTGCCTACATATCCGACGATTCCGCACATGGTAACAACTCCATTCTTATCGAAATAAAACACGAATACGCTTAATATAAATCAAGCGTATTCTCTCAATTATATGCTTACTTAGTACCGAAAATTCTGTCGCCTGCGTCGCCGAGACCCGGTACGATATAAAGTCTTTCGTCAAGCTTCTCGTCAACCGAGCCGCAGTAGATCTCAACATCGGGATAAACCTTGTGAACCGCCTCGATACCCTCCGGAGAAGCAATAATGCACATCATCTTAATGCTCTTTGCTCCTGCATTTTTAAGTATTTCAATAGTCTTAACAGCAGTACCGCCCGTTGCAAGCATGATATCGGTAATGATAACATCACGCTCTGCAATATCAAAAGGAAGCTTGCAGTAATACTGAACTGCGTTTTTTGTTTCAGGGTCACGGAAAATTCCCACATGACCGATCTTTGCCGCAGGAACAAGCTTTACAGCACCGTCCACCATACCAAGACCTGCACGGAGAATAGGAACGAAAGCAAGCTTTCTTCCTGAGATCACCTTTGTTTTTGCAATAGCCACAGGAGTCTGCACCTCTACCGTTTTAAGGGGCAGGTCACGGGTCGCCTCATAGCACATGAGCATTGCTGTTTCCGAAACCAGCTCTCTGAACTCCTTTGAGCCTGTATTAATATCGCGGAGAAGCGAAATTTTATGCTGTACAAGAGGATGTTCGATTATAGTAACGTTATTCATGAAAATCTTCCTTTCAGTTATTTTTTTCAAGGTCTGCTATCTGGTCTACTCTGCGCTGATGCCTGCCGCCTTCAAAGCCGGTATGAAGGAACGTATCAACGATCTCTATCGCCGCACCGGGACCTATTACCCTGCCGCCCATGCAAAGCACATTAGCATTATTGTGAAGTCTTGTATATTTAGCCATATAGGTATCCGTACACAGAGCTGCTCTGATGCCGTTGATCTTATTTGCGGCAATTGAAATACCGATGCCCGTGCCGCATATAAGTATAGCACAGTCAACGCTGCCGTTTACAACTCTGTCGCATACCTCCTGTGCGACCAACGGGTAGTCGCAGCTTGTACCGTCGGTACATCCGAACTCAAGATATGGGATATTATTTTCTTTAAGCCACGCAATTACCTCGCCTTTAAGCAGGTATCCGCCGTGGTCGCTTCCTATTGCAATCATAGTTACCTCCAGATAAGGAAAATTACATAGATATTATATCACACAAAAGCCGTTCAATCAAGTATTTTTTGTGAGTTGATTATGTTTATGAATTATTTCTGCAGATCCTTTTCCGCCTTTGTGATCTGCAAATATGCAGCTTCAAGCCTGTCGGGAGCATACAGCTCTTTACCGAATGCCGCAGCACAAAGACTTGACGCAAGCTGCAATTTCAGATGCGGCGGAGCAGTAATAAACCTCTCGCCCTCCAGCTTTTCGGCAGCGTCCCCTACAACGGCAATATCGCCGTCCATAGCTTCAAGCTGTGCTTTCAGCTCCTCAAGGGACATGATCTTATCCTCGGTAATGCGCTCGCTCTTCTTTCCGTCGGAGCGGAAAACAGCGCAGTACACCAAATCAAGCCTTGCCGCCATAACCGCACAAATTATACCTCTGTGCAGAGAAACATTGTTTGCAAGCGATTCAAGCGTGGAAATTCCTATGCAGGGCTTGTTAAGTGCAAAGCACATTGCCTTTACGGCAGCGATACCGATACGCAGCCCCGTATAAGACCCGGGCCCCATTGCTGCGGCTATCCCATCAATTTCGGAAAGCTCCATGCCTGCGTTTTTAAGCACTTCCTTGCATATGGGCAGTATCACCTGCGAATGAGTAAGCGTTGTATAAACTGTAGTCTGTGCAAGAACAGAATTCTCGGTACAAACCGCAACGGACGCAGTTTTGCCTGACGTATCAATTCCAAGCAGCGTCAAAGCGCTCATCTCCCTCCACAGTAATTTCCCTTTCGTCGCCGCCGCAGTGCATAATGGTAATCGTTATTGAATTTTCGGGCAGACACCCTTCAATATTTTCGGACCACTCGCAGGCAACAACACTGTCATCGGAAAGATAATCATAAAATCCCGTAGTTTCCAGCGCTTCGGCGTTCATTATCCTGTACATATCAAAATGGTACAAGGTCAGACCCTTTCCTCTGTACTCATTCACAAGTGCAAAGGTAGGCGAAAACACCTCGTCAGGCAGACCCATTCCAACGGCAAGTCCGCGGGTAAAGGTAGTTTTCCCTGCCCCCAGACCGCCTTTATAAGCAATAACGTCTCCCCCGTGAAGCAGTCTTCCGACTTTTTCGGCAAAGGCAATAGTTTCCTCGGGAGATGTTGTTTTAACTTTTATCATTGTAAATTCCTCGTTAACAAACCGACTGCTACTGAACAGTTATAATGCGGAAGCTTTCGCAGAAAAAGTTTATATCATCGTCCTCAAGAGAACAAATACGGTAATTCATATCTGCGATAGAATCCGTGCTTCGCACCTTCATAATATCAAAACCCGTAAGCGGAGTTTTGATATCGTTGCAGCCTATTTCAAACCTGCGAACATTTTCAAAAATAATATCAGCAGAAAATGACTTCGGCTCTTCACAGTAAAATGTCATAAATACACAGGGAACCATTTCTCCCCTGCCGTTAAGTGCGCTGTAATACCTGAAATCGCCGAAAGAGTCAAAGTTGTACCAGTAAAAATCGGGGGCAATATCGCATATCTGCTCAATTCCGTAAACGCTGCGGAAATTTCTCCTCAGGCGGCATTTGTCCTCGGGCATAACCATCTTTTTCCACATACCGCGGTTATGCCTTTCAAAGCCTTGATGCTCATACCAAGGAATAAGGCTGTCCTCGCAGAAAAGCTGAACGTTCAACTTATTGTCTCCCGACTGGCAATAATATACAAGGCGGGTAACTATCTGTTCGCCGATACCCTTGCGGCGATAATCGGGACGAACACAAATACCGCTCATTACAGCCGCAGTAAGTCCGTCCGAAGCGACCCTGCCCATACCTACAAGCTTATAGCCGTCATATGCGTACACCGAATAAAAGCTGTTACGGTTGGCACGCTCAATATCCTCATCGGTATATCCCGGCAGTCTGTACCATTTCAGCGCTCTGTACAAATCAATAATATCGCTGTCATCGCGAGTTTCGGAGAAATACTCGATCTCCACATTAATCTCCCCTGTTAATTAATAATTCTCGTTCCGATATTGTCAATATGCAGTTCGTGAACTTCCCAGTCGGAAAGTCCCATTTTGTCAAGAGCAAACCTGAGCTTGCCCACAAAATACTCATTATCGGCGTCAACTATCGCCATCAGTGACGGACCTGCGCCGCTGAGATATGCAGCGTAAGCGCCGAGACTGTACGCCGTATCAAAAACGTCCCTGCCGTGAGGGATAAGCTCCATTCGGTACGGCTGGTGAAGTCTGTCATGCACTGCCGTGCGCAGGTTTTCATACTTTCCGGTAAGAAGAGAAGCGGAAAAAAGCGCTGCTCTGGAAAGATTATATACCGCGTCCTTGTGGGAAATTTCCTTTGGAAGGCAGGCTCTCGCCTTTTCGGTTTTCAGCTCAAAATCGGGTATGACCACAACAAATTTCAGCGTTGTGTAAACCTCCTGCTTGACCCAGTGAACACACTTTCCGTCAAAAACAGCGGTAACGATACCTCCAAGAAGCGCAGGAGCAGTATTATCGGGGTGACCCTCGATCTGCGCTGAAAGGTTCACCAAATCGTCAAGACCCATAGGTTCGCCGAGAAGCTGATTTGCACCGACAAGTCCTGCGATAATACACGCCGAAGAGCTTCCAAGACCGCGCGCCATTGGTATATTGTTTATCTGCTGGATTTTCAGACCGTTGAGCTTTCTTCCGCAGATATCATATAAAATATGTGCGGTGTCATATACCAGATTTGACGCGTCCGTAGGAACGGCAGTACCGTCAAGGCTTTCTATAATTATTTCATCGGCTTCTTCAATGTTGACATAGTTATAATAGTTCAGGGCAAGTCCCAGCGCGTCGAAACCTGCGCCGAGATTTGCGCTTGTTGCGGGAATTTGAATTTTTATCATCGGACGGATATTCCTTTCAGAAGCAAATCAGTCAAGTTCGAGAACACGGATCTTTCCGAGAATTTCTCCTCCGAGCGACTCAAGCTTTTCATCAAACTTTTTCTCAGGCATTGCAGGAGCGATAAACGCAAGCTCGCCGTCGGGCTGAGCATCACGGCTCAGGTACTCGACTGTACCGAACGCTGCGGAAATTTTTTCGGCAGGAACACCGTTTGTACGCACATAAACCGAAACAACATCGTCCTTATAATCGGCAATAAAGCTGTCATCAGCGCTGTCCTCCCATGTCTGGGAAATAGATGTGCCGTTCATTTTTGCCGCATCTGCAATATCGGCAACGATAGCACTTGCGGTAGGAAGCTTGCCTGCGCCTCTTCCGTAGAACATTACCTCGTCAACGGCGTCACCGTAAACCATAATACCGTTAAAAACATCGGAAATATGCGAAAGCTGATTATTATTGCAAACAAGAGCAGGACGAACCATAGGCAGTATCTTGCCATCATCGCACTTCTTCACAGAACCGATAAGCTTGATTTCGCCGCCCCAGTTTTCAGCATACATAACGTCCTCAAGGGTAAGCTTTGTGATGCCCTCGCAGTGTACCCATTTGGGGTAAACGTGCTTGCCGAAAGCCAGCGAAGCGAGAATGCAAATTTTTCTGCAAGCGTCATGACCTTCAATATCGGCAGTAGGGTCCTGCTCGGCATAGCCAAGCTTCTGAGCCATTGCCAGCGCATCGTTAAAAGCCATCTGCTCGTTTATCATTTTTGTAAGGATAAAGTTTGTAGTACCGTTCAGAATACCTGCAATTGCGGTAATATCATTAGCTGCAAGGCACTGGTGCAGCGGACGGATAATAGGTATCGCACCGCCTGTAGAAGCCTCAAACAGGAAGTTGCAGTTATGCTCTGCGGCAATTTTCAGAAGCTCCGCACCCTTTTCAGCGACAAGCTCCTTATTGGAAGTTACCACATTCTTGCCCTTTTCCAGACAAGCCTTTACATAACCGTAAGAAAATTTCAGACCGCCGATAACCTCAGCAACGATAGTTACCTCCGGGTCGTTTATAATATCGTCAAAATTTTTCGTAAACTTGTCGGCATAAGGGCTGTCCGGAAAATCGCGGATATCGAGAATATACTTGATATCAAGGTCTTTTCCTGCCTTGGAAATAATTTTCTCCTTATTTTTATAGAACAGCTCGACTGTACCCGAGCCGACAACACCATAACCTAAAACTGCAATTTTTGACATCTTAATAACTCCTTTTTATACTATGAAAAATACGGAACAATTCGTCTGCACTGTTTATTCGCCCGAAATGAATTTAACGTCAACAACGCCGTTAAGCGCCGCCAGATCGTTCTTCAGGCTGTATGCGTCAGAAGCGTCTCCAAAAAGTCTGACTGTGATATTTACTGCCGCAACACCGTCGATAGGCATATTCTGATTGACAGTAATAATATTTGCACCTTGTCTGTGAAATTCAGAAAGTATCGCAGAAAGCACTCCGGGTTCGTCCTTTAAAAGAGCATAATAGGAAATAATTTTCTGAGCAAGCTTTTCTTCATATGCGAAAACGCATTCCCTGTATTTGTAAAAAGCGCTTCGTGAAATTCCTATTCTTTTGCAGGCAGAAGCGGAGCTTTTTTCCTCACCGCAGGCAAGAAGCCGTTTCACTTCAAGCACTTTAGGAAAAATTTCCGGAAGAACATCGGTACTGATAACAACAAAAGACGAATTGTTCATATTAACCTCCGCGCAGTAAACGCCAATAAACTTCAATTAACGTCCTTGTGCAAAAAACAAGTGTACTTACCATAAAAACAATCATAACATATTTTGCATAGCTTTGTCAAGAGAGATACTAT
>JBJESH010000261.1:8787-9959 GCA_051882695.1 Oscillospiraceae bacterium
ATTAACCCTTTACAGCGCCGAGAGCAACACCCTCTACAATGTTCTTGGAAATTATGAAATATACGATAACAACAGGGATGATAGAAATCAAGATTACCATATAGATCTGACCAAGGTCACTGTTTCCGGACAGCTGCATTGATTTCAGTTTTGAAATCATAATAGGAAGCGTCTGCTTTTTGGAGTCTGTAAGAATAAGGGCTGGAGTAAAGAAGTTGTTCCATGATGCTACAAATGAGAAAATCAACTGAACAGCCAGAGCAGGCTTCATCATAGGAAGCGCGATTCCGTTGAAAGTCGCAAATTCGTTTGAACCGTCAACACGAGCTGCTTCAATAACGTCCATCGGCAGGGAGCTTTCAAGATATTGCTTCATATAGAAGAATACAGCAGGTGCAGCTACCGAAGGGATAATCAGCGGCAGGAAACTGTTTGTAAGCTTCATACCGTATACCAGCTTGATAAAACCAACTGCAGAAATCTGAGTAGGGATCATCATGATTATCAGAATGAAATTAAATGCAGCTCTTTTAAGCTTGAAGTCGTAAACATGGATACCATAAGCTGTCATTGCCGAGAAATATGTAGTTACAAGACATACACAAGCAGCAACAATAAAGCTGTTTAAAAGTCCATGCGGCAAATCAAAGGTTGAAGCGTCAAACGCAGCCTTAAAGTTCTTGACAATGGAAGTTCCCGGGATCAGACTGAATCCAGACTGAAGCTGAGCACCGCTTCTTGTAGAGTTGACAATCAGAAGCACGATTGGGAACAGCGATAAGAAAGTTACAAAAATCAAAAATATGTAAGATATAACTCTTGCAACATTCTGCTGAGTCCGCTGGCTCTGTGTTTCACCAGTAGTATTATAATAAGACATTCTTATTCCTCCTTCTGGCTTTCTTTGCCGCTGGATCTTCCTTTACCATAGACTTATATACAATGAAGCTGAGTATACCGGTAATAATGAATATCAGAACCGATATAGCACCGCCCTTACCGTAGTCCTTAGCCTTACCGGTAACAACGTTGTTGAGCCACATGATAAGCGTTCTTGTAGATCTGTTTGGAGTACCATCCGTACCACCGATGATCTGCGGAACATCGAACATCTGAAGTCCGCCGATAAGGGAAGTAATAGCAACATAAACGAAGATAGGCGCAAGCAGCGG
>JBJESH010000262.1:0-9916 GCA_051882695.1 Oscillospiraceae bacterium
AATCGTTTCGCAGGTGTATAAAGTTGAGCAGATTAAAAAGCCATTAGAGAATTATCGTGATATAGACGCATTCAAGATATACATTTCAGATTTGGGCTTGCTGTGTGCAAAAAAAGATCTTGCTGCCAATGATATTCTGTATATGTCGGAGGATATCATTGATTTCAAAGGCGGTATGGCTGAGAATTATGTCAATCTTCAACTTACTATAAATGGATACCGCACCTATTATTGGGAGTCAGAACGTGGAGCAGAGGTAGATTTTATAATTCAGCGTGATGGAAAGCTTATACCTATTGAGGTAAAGAGTGCCGATAATACTAAAGCCAAGAGTCTGAAAATCTATATGGACGTTTACAAACCCGAATATGCAATAAAGCTTTCCGCAAAGAATTTTGCTTTTGAGGATAACAAGAAGACCATACCGCTTTATGCTGCGTTCTGCGTATAAAAAATTTAAAAACAAGCATCATAATTAATTGATTATACGTTTCTCCAAAATGATAGTATTATTATCCGGAAAATATTTATTTCTGTTACACAAAATGTTTATTTCTGTCCTGCAAAATATGTTGACTTATTATTTAAAAAATGATACTATAAAAAAGAAACAAAGACGTTTCTAATATACGGAACGCCTTTGCTTTTTTTACTTATTTATCAGTATTGCTGTATGTTATCATAAGCATTGCTGATATTACAATAATTATTCCAATAAACGCCGATACCGACGGTATCTCCTTGTATATTATCATACCGAATATCGTTGCCGCAACAGGTTCTGCAGAGGCAACTACGGCTGCTATGCTGTTTTCTACACCCTTAAGACCGACCGAGTAAAAAATATATGGCAGTACCGAGGCACATACTGCGAAGGTCAGAGAATATCCGATCATTGCGGTGTTTTTCAAGAACATATCCGCTATCGCTCCCACATTCACCGTCAGAACTGAAAACAATGCCGCAAAAGCAAACGACCAGCCTGTAACAGCCAATGCACTGTATCCCTTGTTTATGGCTGCACGGTTGAAGATGCTGTACAGAGCATAGCCTGCGGCGGAGCCTATACCATAAAGCAGCCCCGGCAGCGTTACCGTTTCGGCATCACCGATAAAGCCTGTGACAAGTACCAGTCCTGCAAGCGAAACAAAAATCAAGGCTGTCTTTCGTACAGTTATTCTCTCCTTGAAAAACAGCGCTGACAAAAGCATTACAAAAACCGGCGAGGTATATAGAAGTATAGCCGCCGCCGAAAGCGACATAAGGGTAACTGCCTTAAAATAGCAGTAGTTGAACAAAACTATGCTCAGCAGTCCCATTCCTGCGAATATCCATATATCCCTGAGCCTGAATTTCAGCAGCTCAGGACGAAACACCGCACCTGCTCCAAGGACGCAGACCATCGTAAAAAGCGAACGGATAAATACGATGCTCATTGAGGATATCCCATATTCGTTGAACTTTCTGACGAATATACCGAGAGTTCCCCAAAGACAGCCTGCAAAGATAATAAGGACAAAGTTGTATTTTCTGGACATTGTACCACCCGATCTTACAGATAAAGGAATGAAATATATGAATATGAAATGCCGTGACCTTTCCAGATTGAAGTCTTTTGAAAACATCCGGCTTATAGCCGGAGCCGGAGGACTTGACCATATCATCACATGGGTCTATATAAACCAGGACAGCAGCATATGCGACTGGATACACGGCGGAGAACTTGTCTTTATCACCGGCATGGAGAACGGCTTCTCCGACAGCACGCTTATTTCAATAGTTCGTGAATGCATCGAGAACGCTGCCGCAGGTATAGTCGTGCTCATTAATCCGGAATATATCGGCTTTATACCGGAAGAAGTGGTCTCCACTGCCGAAAACGGAAATATGCCGCTTTATGAAATGCCGTGGGAGATAAAGCTTGTTGATGTTACTAAAGAAATTGCCAACACTATTATCATTAACCAGCTGCATGAACAAAGTGTTATGGGATTTTTCTCGGAGCTGCTGTTCTCCCATTACATTTCCGATGCTTCAATAAGGAATATGGGGATACGCTGCGGTGTGGACGTTGACGAAGACGCATCAATGATGATCATCCGCCCTATTTACAAACGTGAATGTCAGAGAAATGATTTTGACAACGTTATATCCGCTCTGAACCGTGCAATAGACAATGAGCTTGAACGCCATCGTATAAATTATGTTTCATATGTTTATATGGACGAGATATTTATTTACGCCGTCTGCCGGAGCAATGAGCTTTCCGGAGTAAGGGATATAACAGCCGCCGTGTGCAACGACTATGCGGAAAAATACAGCGGATTGCGGATATGCGGCGGCATAGGCAGGGTCACAGCCGGCGCTGAAAACTTCCGCCGCAGCTACTCCGAAGCAAGGCAGGCATTAAGCCTTTCCGAGGACGACCTAACACCCGTGCGCATAGTTATGTATTCCGAAATGGGTATAATACGGCTTCTTACCTCTGCAAGCTCCCGCGGAGAAATAAAGGACTACTGCTATTCAACGCTCATGCCCCTTATAGACAGCGACCGTCAGCACAACACAGAATATATAAAGACTCTTGATACATATCTGCGCTGCAACTGCAATCTTATAAAAACGGCAGAAACGATGTTCATTCACCGCAACACGATCGTTTACCGCGTTGAAAAGATACGTTCCCTTCTGGATATAGATTTTTCAGATATGACCGCAAAAAGCGAGTGTATGAATGCGCTGAGGTTTATGAAGCATTTCGGTTTTCAGCCGGAAGATTTTGAATAACACATCTTTCCGCGGCGTTCCTTTAAAAACGCTGCGGAATTTTTATGCCATATACTTATCTATTATCTTTACAAACTCTTCAACGGCAGTGTCAGCAATAAACTTTCCCTTTTCGGCAGATGAGCCCTTAGCCGAAGCAAGCGCACCGCTTTCGGGTACCATTCCTTTTACAATAGGATATTTATGATACGGCACAGCTTCAAAGTCTGTTTCTGTGGGTATCATATCCATGTTTACAAGCTCCGGCGCAAGATACATCATAAGCGAAGTTTCCGTCACGGCTGCGTGTTCAAGCGCCCAGCCGGGGAAGAGTATGTCCTCAAAGACCTTATCGATAACACTCTGGGGAAGAACGTCCCACCAGTTGGATTCGAGGATAGTGACCTCCGAATGTCTTTTTGACACTATATCTATTGCTTCAAGCAAAAATGCTTCATTTTCAAAGTGAGCGTTGTTCACAAATATAAGCTTTACCCCGTCCAGACAAAGCTCTTCAAGAATATCCTCTGCAAGCGAGATAAGCGTTCTGCCGCTAAGGTCTATGGTTCCCGGAAAAAGAGGTCCGCCACCGCTCATAGGTTTTGATTTGTAGCCGTAGCAAACTGTTGGCATTACAGTTCCGTCTATTTTTTCTGCAAGCCTTGCGGAGATGCCCTCTGCAATAGCGGAATCGGTGCAAAAAGGCAGGTGGAAGCTGTGCTGTTCCGTTGAACCTACCGGTAAAATGACCGGTTTACTCTTTCTTTCTTCAAATTCACGCCATGTAATATCCTTCATATATACGCTGTTCATATTCATTCACTCCTTAGTAACATTTTGCAAGTTTAATCGTAATAAAATTCATAATATGATGTTCACACAATATATAATATCCTATATTACGGGATTTTTCAATGTATTTTGAGTACAAAAAGAAAGTTTAAGTTTTGTATCTTGCATATAGTGACATTTTCGGACATAGATGATATAATTTAAAATGTAATCGGGAGATACATAAAAATTCAATAACGCACAGCAAAGGCGCTGTCGGGAATAATGACCCGGCAGCGCCTTTACGTTTTGCGGCGGTGAAGAAAGGAGAGATCATAATGCCTGCAATCGGACAGAGCATTAAAATTGATAATGTAAGCAAGCTTTACGGAAGCTTTCAGGCTCTAAACAGCGTTTCGCTGGAAGCTGACGCAGGAGAATTTCTTACGATACTCGGTTCAAGCGGCTCCGGCAAGACTACCCTTTTAAAGATAATAGCCGGCTTTGAAGCTGCAAACGGCGGACAGATACTTATCAACGGTGAGGATATTGCCGGAAAGAAATCATATGAGAGAAATATAGGAATGCTTTTTCAGAATTATGCGCTTTTTCCTCACATGACCGTAGCTGAAAACATTGCATATCCTTTGAAGCTTAGAAAGCTGCCAAAGGACGAAATTTCCGAGAGAGTCAACTCCATTATAAAGCTGATAAAGCTTGACGGAATGGAGAAGCGGCTTCCAAAGCAGCTTTCGGGCGGTCAGCAGCAAAGATGCGCTCTTGCAAGAGCCATTGTATATAACCCCCCTCTTCTGCTTCTCGACGAACCTCTCGGCGCTCTTGACAAGAACTTGCGCCATGAAATGCAGTTCGAGATAAAGCGCATCCAGAAAGAGCTTGGCATAACCACCATAAGCGTTACCCACGATCAGGAGGAAGCGCTTACAATGTCGGATAAGATATGTATCATGAGCCACGGTGTTATCCAGCAATGCTCCTCACCCGAAGAAATCTACAATGAACCCAAAAACCAGTTTGTTGCGGAATTTATCGGAAGTACAAATCTTATTAAGGGTACAGTCATAAAGAAATACAAGGAAAACGGCTGCAGAGTCAGCATAGTCCAGACCGGTCTTTCCGAAGAGCCGGTACAGATAGAAGAACCACTTGATCGCCGGCAGTATAACCTTGACGATGTGCTCCTTGCGCTTCGCCCCGAGCTTATTCACCTTATGAAAAACAGAAGCGGCCATATAAATTCCTTTAAAGCTTCTATTTTAAACAGTGTTTATATGGGCGATTATTATAAGGTGCTTATTCGTACTGCAGACGGAAACGAGCTTAATGTTAAGGTCTCTCCTGAAGCATATAAACAATATTCGAGAGAAAAAGAGCTTGAATTTTTCTTCAATGCAGACTGCGTTACGACCATTTATGAAAAAGAAAAGGGCGTAATGCTGAAGATAGTTGAAAACGAGTAGTAAATACAAGGAGGAAGTATTATGAAAAAGAATTTCGTTAAAATTTCGGCTGCCGTTATGGCAATGGCTATGCTTTCCACAATGGCATCGAGCTGTGGAAAAACCTCTTCCGATAGCACGGCAGACAGCAGCTCATCGGGCAGCGGCGAGCTTGTTTTCGTTGACTGGGGCGGAACAAACACAGATGCCCGTATCGCATCAGCTGTAAAGCCTTTTGAAGAACAGACAGGCATAAAGGTAACTGTCGTTACCCCATGCGATTATGCAAAGCTCATCTCTATGGTAGAAAACAACACCACAGAGTGGGACGTCATGAACTGCGATGCTTACTGGGGAGTTTATGCAGGTGAAAAGGGTTATCTTGAACCTATTGATTACAGTGTTGTTACGACAAAGATCGATGAAGAAGCTCAGCTTGAATATGTAATGGGCGCTGAGATATACACCTCTGTTATCTCATGGAACTCTGAAAAGACAAGCGCAGATGCAGCTCCGCAGACATGGGAAGACTTCTTCGATACAGAAAAGTACCCCGGTAAGAGAGCTGTATGGCAGTATCCAGTAACCGTGCTTGAAGCCGCTCTTTTAGCTGATGGTGTTCCGATGGATGAGCTTTATCCCCTTGATCTGGATCGTGCATTTGCAAAGCTTGATACCATAAAGGACAGCATTGTATGGTGGACAAAGGGTGCAGAACCTTCTCAGATGCTCTCCACAGGTGAAGCAGACTATGCTCTTGCATGGAGCGGAAGGATCGCAACCGCAAAAGATGAAGGCTCTCCCGTTGATATGCATTACAACGGCGGTATCATGATCTCCGCAGGCTGGGTAGTTCCTAAGAACGCACCAAACAAGGAAAATGCTATGAAGTTCATTGAATTCATCAGCGAAGCTCCTCAGCAGTACGGCTTCTCCGAGCTTATCCCTTACGGTTCCACAAATCCCGAAGCTGTTGCACTTATGAGCGATGAGATGAAGGTTGAGCTCGGACAGTCTGATGCACAGCTTGCAAATGAGATTTATCTTAACAACACCTACTGGGCTGAAAATCTTTCCGCAGTTGAAGAGCGCTTCAACGCTTGGCTTGTAGAATGATTTCCCGGAATAACAAAACCGTGCGGCGTTGCTTGCGCCAATGCCGCACATTCTGAAAGGTCGTGAACCTGATGAGCGATAACCTGAAAAACTTTTCGGGGGACATAAACAGAAAGGGCGTTCCTTTATCCCATAGAATTGCCAAGGCGACACAGCTGAAATGGGTAATAATGCTTCTGCCGCTGGTATTCGTCGTTATCACACTGATGATACCAATGGTCGGAATATTAAAGAAAAGCTTTGTGGGTGCAGACGGCTTTACTTTTGAATATTACATAAAAATATTCACCGAGCCTCTTTATATCAAAGTCCTGCTCAACACGCTTAAAACAGGCGTACTCGTAACTTTGCTCTGTTTGTTTCTTGCATATCCTGCGGCTTATCTTTCCGTAAGGGCAAAAAAGCCGATAGTACGCCGCCTTATAACCGGAGGTATCCTTATCCCCTACTGGATAAGCATGCTTGTAAGAATATTCGCATGGCAGATAATTTTGCAGACAAACGGTGTGCTTAACCAGCTGCTTATGTTCTTCAGGATAACCGACGAGCCTATCCAGTTCCTTTATACCACAGGTGCCGTATGTATTTCCATGACCCATATTCTGCTTCCGTATATGTTCCTGAGTCTGCAGTCCAACATGGAAGGTATTGACGCAAATCTTTCCACAGCGGCAGCTGTTATGGGTGCTCACCCGGCAAGAGGCTTTATTGATGTATTTCTTCCTCTGTCGGTACCCGGCATCTTCTCGGGTTCGCTTATGGTATTTGTGCTTGCCCTGGGCTTCTATATCGCCCCCGCCCTGCTCGGCGGTCCCGACAATATGATGATGTCGAACCTCATTGAGCAGAATATGAACAGCTTTAATTCAAACCTTGCTGCTGCAATGTCCTTTGAACTGCTGGTGATCGTATTCCTCATTATCGGTATCGCATTCAAGTTCGTCGGAAACATTTTTGTAAATAAGAGATAAGAGGTGAAAAGCTGTGCTGTATGTTTACACCTTTCTGCTGATATTTATAATGATACTGCCTGCCGTTGTCATCATTCCGCAGGCGTTCACAAGCCTTAACTATTTCAAATTCCCTGTTGAGGAATTTTCAATGAAATGGTTTGAAAAGTTCTTCGACAATGAGCAATGGATAGTTGGACTTGAGCGAAGCCTGATAATAGCTGTGGTCTCCGCAGTCCTTGCAACGGCGCTCGGAACCATGGCGGCTCTTGCCATGAACAAACTTGAATTCAAAGGCAAGTCCATTTTTATGAGCATTATGATAGCTCCAATGGTAGTTCCGGTAGTCGTTGTGGGCGTTGCGCTTTACACAACATTTGCTCCCATAGGTCTTACAAACAGTTTTGCTGGACTTGTTTTTTCACATACCCTGCTGGGTATCCCTATGGTGTTTGTAACGATGCTTTCCGGCTTTGCAAATGTGAATGAAAACCTTGAGCTTGCGGCAATGAGCATGGGTTCCTCTCCTATGGGCGCGTTTTTCAAGGTAACGCTTCCTACCGTGCGTTCTTCGCTCGTTTCTTCCATACTGTTTGCCTTTGTAACAAGCCTTGATGAAGTTGTTGTTACAACATTTGTATCCGGTGCAAACACGAAAACTCTCACAATGGTAATGTGGGAAAATATGAGAACAAACATTGACCCGACATTGGCAGTTGCGGCTCTGTTTATGATAATCCTCACTCTCGGAATGTACATTGTAAAGGAAATCGTTGAAGCAAAATCAAAATAAAACGTTCCGCCGCCTGTAATACTAAAAATCAATTAAACTGTAGACAAAAAAATTCGCATAATCCATATACGCAAGATTATGCTCGATTTTTTGTACAGCTTTTAAATGGCTTTTAGTATAAATATTTGCAGGCGGCGGAAACAGCAAAGGAGTAACTTTTATGACATTATATAAAAACGCTCGCTTAAGAGGCTGTACTGAGCTTAAAGATATTTCCGTAAAGGATGGAAAAATTGAAAAAATTGCAGAATCGGGGAAAATAGAAGCAAGCGGCGCCGAAATCGTCGAACTGGACGGGAAACTCGTCTGCGAACCCTACTGTGACCCGCATATCCACCTCGACTATGTTTTTACTGCGGCAAGCTTCAGTGAAAATTCGACCGGGACGCTTTTTGACGGTATTGCAAGCTGGGCGGACTCTAAAAGCACGCTTACTCCCGAGATCATCAAGGAACGTGCCAAAAAAGGGCTGCTTGAACAGATACTCGGCGGTACGCAGTATATCAGAACTCATGTGGACGTTACCGACCCTAAGCTTACGGGACTGAAAGCAATGCTGGAGCTTCGCGAGGAAGTCAAGGACTATGCCGATATCCAGATCGTAGCGTTTCCGCAGGAGGGTATGTACTCCTACAAGGGAGGCGACGCTCTGGTAGAGGAGGCTCTCAAAATTGGTGCTGACTGCGTTGGTGCTATCCCACATTTTGAATACACCGCCGAAATGGGAACAAGATCAGTAAAAAAAGCGGTTGAGCTTGCGGTAAAGTACAATAAGCTTGTAGATATCCACTGCGATGAGACTGATGACGATATGTCAAGATTTGTGGAAGTGCTGGCATATGAGGCTATGGATAAGGGAATCGGTGAAAAGACGACCGCAAGCCACACCTGCGCAATGGGTTCATACAATAACGCATATGCTTTCAAGCTGTTTAAACTGCTGAAAAAATCGGATATCAATTTCATTTCCTGTCCTACCGAAAACATTCATTTGCAGGGCAGATATGACGTATATCCGAAACGCAGAGGTCTTACACGGGTAAAGGAAATGCTCGACAACGATATAAACGTATGCTTTGCGCAGGATTCTATCTGCGATCCCTGGTATCCTCTCGGAAACGGAAATCTTATGTATGTTCTGGATGCAGGCTTTCATATCTGCCACCTTACCGCTCCGCAGTACATGAACAGGGCACTTGACCTTATCACTTCCAACGGAGCAAAAACACTTCACCTCGGAGAAAGCTATTTCCTTAAAGAAAATAATCCTGCAAGCTTTATTGTTGTTGACGCTAAAAATGATTTTGACGCTCTTCGCAATCGAGCACAGGTACTTATGTCGGTAAGAAATGGCAAAATACTTTTCCGTAAAGAATCACCGTCATTTAAAGCGGAAATGCTCAGCAATTACTTTGAAATGAAATGATTATGCTAAAGCTTGTCTTTTCATCTTGATTTATAAATATATACAAGTCCGACTTTTGTAAATTACAATTTGTAGGAAAAGCTTTTAGTGTTTGAGCTAATGCAATGATTTACTTCAACAACGATTATATATCTGTACTGATTTTGCACCCACAAAATCTGAGGAGCTCATTTAATTTTACTGCACCCGAACAGCAGGAGCTTAATTTTTATTCAATTTCAAAAACATTAAGCTCAATACCGAATTCATTTTTGACCTTTTCAACCTCGGATCTCAGAACCTTTACCCTTATGTAACTGTACTTTTCACTTTCTATAAAATCACCATTGCTTGCTGTTTCGGTTTGGGATATAAGATTTCCGTTTGAATCATATTCATATACAGTTGCAGGACCCTTTTCTCCATTATATGTACGTTCTTCTTTTACAATGTTATTATCATCATTATAGAAATATTCTGTTATTGTTTCACTTTCTGTATCATTGTCATTGTCTGTATAATTTCTAACAACCTTTGTACAGTTTCCATTAGAATCATATGTGTACTTAATAACTTCAGTTGAATATGATGTGTAGTCATCAAATACTAAAGTACTGGTTCTTGTATTTTCCGCAACACTTCCGTCAGAATTATA
>JBJESH010000263.1:0-2418 GCA_051882695.1 Oscillospiraceae bacterium
ATTGAAATCAAAACAGAGGCTACAAAGATCACCGCAGAGGTTTTCCTTGAAGCAAAGGACAAAAATATCAAGCTTGAGATCAAGCTTGACAACGGCGTAAAGTGGGAAATTGAAGCAAGTGAAATTACAGATAAAGCCGCAGACGTTGACATCAACGTTGATATTAACACTAAGAATATTCCGTCCAAAAAGGTTGAAAACATTTCACAAGGAAATGACAGTATGCAGATCTCACTTTCCCATAACGGAAGCTTTGGCTTCAACGCAAACCTGAGCATACCCGTTGACAAAAAATACAACGGCAAAACTGCAAATCTCTTCCATTATAAAGACGACGGCAGCTTTGAATTCATAGGCAGCTCTGATGTCAAGGGTGGAGCAGCAAAGCTTCCCTTTAAACACGCTTCGGAATACTTAATAGTATTTTCCGATGAAGCAATGGGCGAAGATGTTTCATCCGCAGCCGGAATCTATGCCGATGACAGTGCATTTATTGAAGTAAGCAGCAATTCCATTGATGTAAAGCTTATCGTTTGCGGAATTACTATTATTGTACTTGCCGCAGCAGGCTTTACTGTATCAAGAAAGTTCAGACAGAAATAATAACATAATTTCCTAAAATAATGAGCGCGCCGATTTGATCCGAATTCGGGTCAAATCGGCGTTTTATTATGCCTAATACTAATAACCAATAAAACCGTAAAATTTGTAAGCTCAAATAGTTATATCAAATGTAAATTCCCCTTTTATTCAGCTTAAAGTGCGGTAATATTCACGGATAATTTCAGCTGACTGTCTGAAAGCTGCAAGTTCTCCCGGAGCAAGGCGGTATTCAACAAGCTCTTTTACCCCCTCTATTCCGATAACGGCAGGCACACCTGCATAGATACCGCTTATACCGTATTCACCATTAAGATAAGCGGAAACAGGAATAACTGTTCGACTGTCATGAACTATTGCACTTACTATACTGCAGGCTGCAGCGGAAATTCCGAAAGTAGTGCTTCCCTTGCGTGTAACAATGTCAAAGGCTACCTCTTTGATTTCCTCGGCTGCTTTTGCATAATCAAAGCCTTTAAGCCTTTCGGGATTATCTCGTATTATTTCATCAAGCGGCTTATTTCCGACAGAAACAAGACTCCAAGGAACAAGCTGACTGTCTCCGTGCTCTCCCATGCAGAAAGCATTTACGCTTACAGGGTCAACGTGAAGCTTCTCGGAAATATATATTTTCAGACGCGCTGTATCAATTGCTGTTCCTGTACCGATCACTCTGCCGTATGGCAGCCCCGAAAGCTTTTGCACAAGCATTGTGATAACATCGACCGGGTTGGTGACTATTATGAAAAATCCGTTAAATCCCGAAGCCATTATCTGCGGTACGATATTTTCAGTGATTCTTGCCGCTTTTTCAAGCATATCGGGACGGGTCTGCCCTTTCTGATATGGAGGTGCCGCTGTTAGAATGACAAAGTCAGCGTCGGCACATTCATCATAACCGCTGCTTTTTACACGAACGCTGCTGTGTTCCGCACTCAGCGCGTGTTTTAAATCCTCGGCTTCTGCCCATGCTTTTTCTTTATTTATATCGGTAAGCACAATATCTCCGCAAAGCTGCTCGAGAGCAAGTCCGTAAGCAATTGCCGCCCCGACATTGCCTGCGCCGCATATTACTGTTTTTACTCTTTTTACCGCCATGATATCAAATCCTTTCTTAATCATAGTATTGCATTATAAAAATAAAAATATTAATAAATTACTGTGAATTTCTCCATTGACAAACTGTATTAATTGATATAATCTATTTATGTTGTATCTGCCGGATAATCGGCGGCGTGTGTATTATATTAAGAAAGGTTTTTAATATGAGAGAACTGACATCGGGAAATCCCTTTAAAATAATGCTTTCATTCGCGGTGCCAATCATAGTCGGCAACCTGTTTCAGCAGCTTTACAGCATGATAGACGCAATTATCGTCGGACGTGCCATAGGCGTTGAAGCTTTTGCCTCGCTTGGTTCGACGAGCTATATTTCTAATCTTATCATAGGTTTTATGTCCGGACTTACAAACGGCTTCTCAATAGTTACTGCACGCCATTTCGGCGCAGGCAACCATACCAATATGCGGCGTTCCGTTGCAGGAACTATCATACTTGGACTATCGGTATCCGCATTGTTTACCGTACTTAGCATGATTTTTCTGAATGATTTTCTGCGGCTGCTTGATACTCCAGAAGAAATTTTTGACATGGCTCAAGGTTATATAAAAATCATACTTGTTTTTATGACAACGGCAATGCTTTATAATATGGCGGCAGGCGTACTCCGTGCAGTTGGCGACAGTCTTACTCCGCTGATATTTCTGATAATTTCTTCGGTTGTGAATGTTGGACTTGACCTGCTTTTCATAGTAAAAT
>JBJESH010000264.1:0-2417 GCA_051882695.1 Oscillospiraceae bacterium
CGCCGAATCCAGAATTCTGTCTTTTGTCGGCTTTTTATCCATGAAACAATTCTCCTTATATAAGCTAACGTACGTTTTTTTATTATAGCTTGCTTTCTTTATCTTGTCAAGAATAAAACAAAAATGCAAGACCTTTTTGTAACATTATTTCTTGACAAGATAGTAATGGTATGATATACTTATGCCCAAAACATTCGTTAGCTTAGCTGATATAAGGTCAGGTAAGAAATTGGAATTTGATGAGCCGCTATTTTCGGAGGAGAAGAAAATGAATAAGATATATACTGCAAGGCAGGAAGACAAGCAAGAAATTTTAAATCTTTACAGAACTATGCTTTTCGGACCTGCTGATTGGAATGAATACTACCCCAATGAAGACACTATTGAATTTGATTTGTCCAGAGATGCGCTGTTTGTAATGAAGAATGATGAGGGACAGATCATCGCGGCAATTTCCATTGATGAGGATGAAGACATTGACAAGCTTGATTGCTGGGACAAGGCGCTTGCTCCAAGCGGCGAGGTGTCAAGGCTGTGTGTACGAAAGGATATGCAAAACCGGGGCATAGCCAAGGAAATGATGCGATATGTATTTGATATACTTAAAAAAGAAGGAAAAAAAGGTGTTCATATCCTGGTAAAAACAGGTCATAAGGCGGCGCTTTCATCATACGGCACCCTTGGCTTTAAGACTGTGGGTGAATGTAATATGTTCGGCAAGGATTTCATCTGTATGGAGTTAAAGCTTTAAGGAAGCACTGATAAAATCGAAAATAAAGAGAGAGAAGATTATGGATACACCAACAAATAATGCTATTATAGAAATGCTCGGCTTAAAAAAATCAGATATTTGGAATAAATTAATAGAAAGCATTGACCAATTATATGATATGGACAGAAATTGGAACAAGGGCTTTGGAGCTTGGGCTTATGAGTATAAATACCGCAGGGGCGGAAAAACTCTTTGCGCTTTTTATGCCAAACAGGATATTGCCAATATATTGATAATTCTCGGTAAAAAAGAGCGTGAAAAATTTGAGCTGCAGCGTGATATTTTTTCAGAACAAATGCTTGCTTTATATGATTCAACAAAATCGTTTCACGACGGGAAATGGCTTTGGATACCTATTGACGATAGGCTTTCATTTGATGATATTCTGAATTTGCTGAAAATAAAGAGAAAACCAAACCGCAAATTATAGGCGCATAAACAAGCATAATTCCCGATAAAACGGCGCAAAATTTGTTCAGGCAATTTCAAGCTGAATAGGAGACATTGTAATATGAAAAGGTATATCGCATTATTAAGGGGTATCAATATCAGCGGCAAAAACAAGATAGCTATGTCAGCGTTAAAGGCTGAATTTTCTGAGCTTGGATTTGCAGATGCTTATACATATCTTAACAGCGGAAATGTAGTTTTTAACAGCGAGATACATGATGAAAAAGCTGTTGCAGACAAAATCAAATCAATGATAATAGAAAAATTTGATTTGGATATACCGGTATATGTTCTTTTGCAGGATGAATTACAGGCTATATTAGGCAATGCACCAAATTGGTGGGACAGCAATAATAAAGAAATTTACGATAACATCATCTTCATTATGCCGCCTCTGACTTATGATGAATTATATAATGAGATCGGTTCTCCAAAGGATGAATATGAAAAAATATGCAATTACAAAAATGTTGTATTTTGGTCCTTCAGCCGTAAGGATTACCGGAAAACGAACTGGTGGTCAAAGACTGCAAGTTCAAACGTAGGCAGTATGATCACGATAAGGACAGCAAATACGTTGAGAAAAATAGCTGAAATGTGATATCCCGCAATTCCGTTTTGGGGCAATAATACTTGTTTGCTGCTGCATAATAAGCAATTCTTACTTTATAAAAGTCTCAAAAATCATCTCATTCCGTGCATATCGCGTTATACTTTCCATTAAGTATTGGGGTCAAAAATGGGGTCAAATCGCAGTTGAAGACATATAAGGGCAAGAAGAAAAGCCTCGCAAGTAACATACCTGCGAGGTTTATTTGGTTGCGAAGGCTGGATTTAAACTCACGACATTCGGGTTATGAGTATCGTCAGGTTAATATAGTTCAATATAAATAACTTCAAAATCGACGTATCTGCGTGGTTTTCAGATTTGATGCATCTTATCTGATACCATCTTTTTTTATGCTTTTTTATCTGCTTAAGGGTATGGATAAGGGTATAATATCAAATGTCAATTCATCAGAGAACCAAAACATCGGATAACTCATAGCCACAAAGTGTAAGGTATTAGCTTATCAATATTCATCAGAGAACCAAAACAAGGTACGATATGGTATCAGTATGAGTGAGGTATTAGCTTATCAATATTCATCAGAGAACCAAAACAAGATACCGCATAGCCTTTTCGATGCGCCGC
>JBJESH010000265.1:0-2397 GCA_051882695.1 Oscillospiraceae bacterium
TTGCCTATCTTTATCACATCTCCCGATGTTTTCAAGGCTCTTCGCTTCTACTTTCTTTGACCCTCTCGTGAGTCAGCTTTCTTAGTATACTACTTCCTTTATCGTTTGTCAAGGGTGTTTTTGTATTTTGTAACAATGCACAACTCAAATCGACATATAACTGCCTTATAATATCTAAATGCACAAACAGTACCACAAAGCAAGAAAATATAAGTTGATATTTTGTTAAATAACGGCAAAAGTCCGCACAAGCAAGCTTAATACGGACTTTATACTATAATAAATGTAAACTTAACAAACACTTACTCCGAAACCTTTAAAATCTTTGCCGTCTGGGGTACTTTGAAAAGTGCGATCGCACCTGCCATAGTGAAAATCATTTCGGGCAGCATATACGCGCCATTATAAAGCAAGCTGTATAAATATGTATTGTCAGTTGAGAAGCCGTTCCACAGCTCGCCATATGAGTGCCAGATCACAACTCCGCTGAGGAAATGCAGCGCAAAACGCAGAAATACAGCAAGAGCAGTTCCGCACGCCCAGCCGACAGTACCTTTTTTCCTGAATATGCCCGCAATGCCGAGAACAGTGAACGCTCCCAGATAATCAAGGAAAATGCAGGCAACAAGCATTGCCGGAGTGAGTCCCCAGCCGAATATACCGTCGATGACACCCTGACCGAACTGTACAAGCGAAAACACAAATGCCGCTGCAAAACCGTGCTTCACGCCATATTTAATCGAAAACACCACGATAGGAAGCATCGAAAGAAGCGTGACCGAACCGCCCCAAGGCATTTTAATGATACTGATATAGCTCAGAACCGTAGCAAGGGCAACCATTACCGCGCCCTCAACAAGGATTTTCAGCTTTTGATTTTTCATAAAAAGTCCTCCATTAAGATGTATACTTAACAGAGGACTTCGGGAATAAATCTACGCAAGATACCTACGTCGGCATTATCCGAATCAGGTCGTCCGCAAAAAATCTGCGGATTTTGGGTCGAAGCATAGCTTTGCTTCCTCTCAGCCCGTGATTTCAGAGCTCCCCTGTTAAGAAATTTTTACATTGATATAATATCATTTTTCAGCTGTTTTGTCAAGGATTTAAAGCAAATGCAAGCCGCCTGCGGACATGGGGTATCCGAGGCGGTTTGCATTTGGAGTATATGAAAAAGATATAAGATGGTTATCTGCCGGAAATTCCTGCGTACAAGCCATAGCGGTTTTATATTTCGTCATTTCGTCAGTGTACATATTTTTCTATTCTGCAAGCTTAAATTCATCAGTATTAATCACCGGAATTTCATCTGTAGCTTCAGACGCTTTCTCTGCTTTGGCAGACGTCTCCGCAATATAGCTTTCCAGAGCAGAGGTGTCCTCGGGAACGGTCAGCTCTGCATTATTGCATGCAGAAAACGCCGTACACAAAATCCACAGTCCTATACAAAGCGCAAGCTGTTTTCTTATTTTCACGGTGAGTCCCCCTTTCACTGTACCGAATTATACCATTATAAACTTGCCTGCGTCAATAATTATATCAGAACTGTAAACCCATTGTTTCCGTATTGTAATAAAGGTTACAGCCCAGAACACAATTTGACTATATATGCCGCCTAATTAATGTTGAAAATCGGCTTTGTTGCCGAAAATATAAAATGCAAGTAAAAGTCACAAATTATTCGTTGATTTTACAATTAAATAGGTATATAATACGAAATTGTTCTGAAAAAGAAATGGAAGGAAGTATTCCCATGCAAATTGAATTGTTTAAAGACCTTGCGATCATAATCCTGTTTGCAAAGCTTTTCGGTCTGCTTGCCAAAAAGCTTAAAGCTCCTCAGGTAGTGGGCGAGATCGTTGCAGGACTTATCATTGGTCCATCCATCCTCGGACTTGTAGAGCAGACGGACTTTATCTCACAGATGGCTGAGATCGGCGTTCTGCTGCTGATGTTTTCGGCAGGTCTTGAGACTGACCTTAAAGACCTTATCAAAACAGGCCCAACAGCTCTTGCCATTGCCTGTGCAGGCGTCGCTGTACCGCTTGCAGGCGGCTGGCTGCTTTACTCCTGCTTCTACGGCTTTTCTCCGGCAGGCTCAGACGAATTTTACCGCGCACTGTTTACAGGTGTTATAATGACCGCGACCTCCGTCGGAATAACCGTACAGACCCTCCGTGAACTTGGCAAGCTGAAGGGCAAGGTAGGAACGCTTATCCTCAGTGCAGCAATTATCGACGATGTTATCGGCATTATCGTACTTACATTTGTTATCGGACTCAAGGACGCTTCAGCAAGTCCGCTTACCGTTGTAAAAAATACTGTTCTCTTCTTTGTTTTTGCGCTTTGCGTAGGCTTTGTTATTTACAAGATATTCAAGATGATAGACAAGAAGTA
>JBJESH010000266.1:0-9777 GCA_051882695.1 Oscillospiraceae bacterium
TTGAAAGGCTGGCGAACTTTTTTGAGTCGCTTCGCTGTTCACTACAAAAAATAGTGCACTAAACTATAATTTATCTCTGAAATCAAAAAACCTGAGAAGAAATCAAAACTTCTCAGGTTTTTTATTAAAGGATCTCAATGTAGGTTTTTATTATTTCAACGCACTTTTCAAAGCTTAAACGGCTCGTGTCAAGGCATAGGTCATAGTTGCGTACATTATCCCAGTTGCTTCCCGTATGTGCCTTATAATACGCCGAGCGCTCCTTGTCAATGCGTTCTATCTGTTTTTCGGCTTCCTTTTCGTCAAGTCCGCAGACGGCTTTTGCGTTCTTAATGCAAGTCTCCTTGTCAGCCCATATAAATGTTTTTATAACATTTTCTCTGTCTTTGAGAATAAAATCCGCACAGCGTCCGACAATAATGCAGCTGCCCTTGTCAGCAAGGCTTTTTATAATTTTTGCCTGATAGCTGAAAAGATTTTCTTCCGAAACAAAATCAGCACTGTCCGGAGCAGCGATCTCTCCGCTGTAAACCTTTGTCTTGCTGAAAAGTCCGCCCTTGACCTTTTCGTCCGACTTGCCGAAAAGAGCCTCGTTTATTCCGCTTTCCTCGGAAGCGAGCTTTATCAGATCCTTGTCATAGTAGGGAATCCCGAGACTCTCACTAAGCATTTTTCCAATGGTTTTACCGCCGCTGCCAAAGCCTCTTGCTATGGTTATTACATAATTATCCATAATATTCCTCCCTATTTATTATTTATAATAATATTATTCTCCCAGATAAGCCTTCTTGACTGAGTCATCATTCATAAGCTCCTTGGCATCACCGGAAAGAGCTATGCTTCCGGTTTCGAGAACATAAGCACGGTTTGCTATGGACAGTGCCTTTTTAGCGTTCTGCTCAACCAGCAAGACGGTAGTTCCGCTCTTGTTTACTTCTTTGATAATGTCGAAAATCTCGCTTACATACAGAGGAGAAAGACCCATCGACGGCTCATCCATAAGGATGATCTTCGGGTGGGACATCAATGCCCTTCCCATTGCAAGCATCTGCTGCTCGCCGCCCGAAAGAGTACCTGCGATCTGGCTTTTGCGCTCTTCAAGTCTGGGAAAACGCTTATATACCATTTCAAGGGTATCGGCGATCTCCTTCTTGTCCTTTCTTGTATAAGCACCCAGCTTTAGATTTTCAAGAACTGTAAGCTCCTGAAAAATGCGCCGTCCTTCCGGAACGTGAGCCATTCCCATAGATACGATCTTGTGAGCAGGGGTTTTCAGCAGGTCTGTTCCCTCAAACATTATAGAGCCGCTTTTGGCGGGAACAAGACCCGTGATAGTGTGCAGAATTGTAGTTTTTCCTGCGCCGTTAGCACCGATAAGAGCGATTATCTCACCCTCGTTTACTTCAAAGGACACGCCCTTGATGGCGTTTATCACGCCGTAGTAAACCTGTAAATTTTCTATACTGAGCATTGCCATATGGCCGAATCATTCCTTTCACAAAGCAGAGGTCTGCCGTTATTCTCCCAGATATGCTGTAATGACCTTAGGGTCGTTGAGAACTTCCGCTGTTACGCCGTGGGCAAGCTCCTGACCGAAATTAAGCACGGAAATCTCCTCGCAGATACCGGAAACCAGCTTCATATCATGCTCGATCAGAAGTATCGTCATATTGAACTTATCCCGTACAAAGCGTATTGTGTCCATAAGCTCTGCTGTTTCGTTGGGGTTCATGCCTGCGGCAGGCTCGTCAAGAAGCAGAAGCTTAGGGTTTGTGGCAAGTGCTCGTGCGATCTCAAGCTTTCTCTGCTTGCCGTATGGCAGGTTTGAAGCAAGAGTATCTCTTTCTGCGCCCAGACCGAAAACCTCAAGAAGCTCCATTGCCTTTTCGTCAAGCTCACGTTCTTCTTTAAAGAAGCGTGGCAGACGGAGAATGCCCTCGGCAATGGTGTATTTTTTCTGATTATGCAGACCTACCTTAACATTGTCGATTACCGACAGCTCCTTGAACAGACGGATATTCTGGAAGGTGCGGGCAATTCCCTTTCGGTTGATTTCGATCGGTGCCTTTCCCGTAAGATTTTCTCCGTCAAGAGTGAAACCGCCGGAGGTAGGCTTGTAAACTCCGGTAAGCATATTGAAAACCGTAGTTTTTCCTGCACCGTTCGGTCCGATAAGACCGTAAAGCTGTCCCTTTTCAATGCTGAACGAAAAATCGTCAACGGCACGAAGTCCGCCGAAGGTTATGCCGAGATTTTGTACTTCAAGAAGAGCCATATTATTCAACCTCCCCGTCAGCAGACTGTACAGACTGTGCAGCATTTTCTTTAACCGTTTTGCCGCCCTTTTTCTTAGGTTTGATTTTTTCCTTGAACTCGTTGAATTTCGGGTTGTTGTTAAGAAGCATCATTGCGATAAGTACCACTGAGTATATCAGCAGTCTGTAATCGTCCAGACCGCGGAGAACTTCCGGAAGAAGGGTAATTACGATAGCGGAAATTATTGAACCTGTGATGCTGCCCATACCGCCGAGTACGACTATAACGAGAATTTCGATAGACTTGTTGAAATCGAATGTTCCGGGCTTGAGAATACCAAGATTGTGGCCGTAAAGAACTCCTGCCGCACCTGCGAAGAATGCAGCGGTAACAAACGCGAGAAGCTTGTAGAATACAACGTTTATGCCCACGGATTCAGCCGCAATAACATTGTCGCGTATGGAGCATATCGCTCTGCCGTGACGGGAATTAACAAGGTTTCTGATAACAAGAACTGTTATTACAAGTACGATGAAAACCGTTGTGAATGCGCTGACTGTGCTGCTGTATTTATCAATACCTTTAAGGCCGCCTGCACCGCCGAGAAAATCAAGGTTTGTGATTACCGCACGGATAATTTCACCGAACGCAAGAGTTACGATAGCAAGGTAGTCGCCTTTTAAGCGAAGCGCAGGAATACCGATTATAATACCGAAAACCGCAGCGGTAAGTCCGCCGATAATAAGAGACAGAGGAAATTCTATTGCGACAGGCAGGTCGCAGTATATGGAAAACAGACAGCCTGCATATGCACCTACAGACATGAAGCCTGCGTGTCCGAGAGTAAGCTCTCCGAGGAAGCCTACGGTAAGATTAAGGGATACAGCAAGAATGATGTTGATACCGATAGGAACCAGCAGAGATTGATAGTGACGTGAAAGCACACCGAACTGCACCAGTGCAAAAATCACCAGATAAACCGCGAGAACGATACAAGCGGAAAGTATATTCTTTGTGACCTTTTTTTTCATACAAACCGCCTCCTTATACCTTTTCCATGCGCTTCTTGCCAAGAAGTCCGGTAGGCTTCACAAGCAGAACGACTATAAGCACGCCGAATACGATAGCGTCGGAAAGCTGTGTTGATATGTATGCTTTTGAAAGGCTCTCGATAATTCCGAGAAGGATACCGCCGAGCATAGCGCCGGGGATAGAACCGATACCGCCCAGAACAGCTGCAACGAATGCTTTGATGCCCGGAAGTGAGCCTGTGTAAGGTCCTACAAAGCCGTAGGATGATGTAAACAGAACTCCGGCAACAGCAGCCAGTGCAGAGCCGATCGCAAAGGTGATCGAGATAGTCTTGTTAACATTTACGCCCATAAGCTGCGCAGCACCCTTGTCCTCTGAAACCGCAAGCATAGCCTTGCCGGTTTTTGTTTTCTTGATAAAAAGGGTCATAAGTATCATAATAACTACCGTTACACCGATAGTAACGATGGATTCGCCTGTTAGCTCAACGCCGCCGAGCTTGACGGGAGCAATGTTGATGACCGACTCGACCTTTCTCTGATTTGAACCGAATATAAGCAGCGCAAGGCTCTGGAGAAAATAGCTTACGCCGATAGCGGTGATGAGAACAGTCAGCGGAGAAGCCTTACGAAGCGGCTTGTAAGCGATTTTTTCAATAGTGATACCCAGCACCGAGCATACGACCATGCTTGTGATTATAGCAAGGGCAGGGGGGAATTTCAGTGTTGAGACCGCCACAGAAAGCGTGTATGCACCGACCATGATTACGTCGCCGTGCGCGAAGTTAAGCATTTTGGCAATACCGTAAACCATTGTATAGCCAAGCGCCATCAGGGCGTAAATACTACCCAGATTAAGACCGTTTATCAGCTGTTCGATAAACTCCATTTTGCGACCATTCCTTCCTTTTGCCTTAGAGGCATATGTATTTTTATATAAAACGATGAATAATGCGAAAAACTTTTTCCGATAATTCAATACAAATTACATTATAACACTTCTTCGGCATTTTTTCAAGAGAATATGCATTATTGCGGCAAAAAATTGCATTTTTTTAATATTTTGCTTCAAAATACAAAAAGAGCGCAGAACATGACGTGCTGCGCTCTTCATAAAATAAAATAACCGTTATCTGGTTTCCTCAGCGAATCCGCTCTCAACAAGATCAATAAGACCTGTTACAGCAGCTTCCTCATCAGCGCCGTCAGCAATAATTCTGATCTGTGTGCCGCCGACAATACCGAGTGAAAGGATGCCGAGAAGGGACTTAGCATTTACACGGCGCTCTTCCTTTTCGATCCAAATGGAAGACTTGAACTCATTTGCCTTCTGGATGAAAAAAGTAGCAGGACGTGCGTGAAGACCAACCTGATTCTGAACCATTACATCTTTAACAAACATAATACTCTCTCCTAACTCATTTCTTTGCATCTTGAAAAAGTCTGTGTAATCTCTTTATGATATTATTATACCCTGCAAAATTCAGTTAGTCAATTCAATTTTGTTACGAAAATGCCTGCAAGGCAAAATTTCTGCTTTTTGAATTAATTGAGGTATAATGACCTCCCTCGAATTTGGTAATAATAACGAAATTTATCACCTATGAACAATTTTCAACATACATTTATAGTAAAGTTACCCTAAAATTTTTAACATTTTAGAGAGTTAAAGTTCATTTTGAGTTCATATTGTTATTTTCTGTAAACTTGGTATACAAATCGGGACGTCTTTCACGGGTGATCTTCAGCGCTTCATTATGACGAAATTCTGCAATATTTTTGTGATGTCCCGTCAGAAGCACTTCAGGAACGCTCTCGCCTTCCCATACTTCCGGACGGGTATAATGAGGGTATTCCAGAAGTCCCGAAAAGTGGCTTTCCTCTTCAAAGCATTCGGCAGAGGACAGCACACCGTCGCACATTCTCGCAATTGCGTCGGTAATAACCAGCGCAGGAAGCTCACCGCCAGTAAGAACATAGTCTCCTATAGATATTTCCTCGTCCACTATCTTGTCGATAACGCGTTGGTCAACGCCCTCATAGTGACCGCAGATAATGAAAATATTCTCCATTTTTGAAAGCTCCACCGCGCGCTGCTGAGTAAAGGTCTTTCCCTTTGGGGACATATAAATAACGTGAGGCTTCTGAGCAAAATTTTCCGTGACCGCAAGAAAGCAGCGGTAAATAGGCTCAGCCTGCATGACCATGCCCATTCCGCCGCCGTAAGGTGTATCGTCCACCCGACGGTGCTTGTCTGTGGAATAATCCCTTATCTGATGACAGTGCAGCTCGATTTTTCCTGCTTTTCGCGCCCTGCCCACAATACTTTCGCTCAGAACGGTTTCGCACATATCGGGAAAGAGGGTAGCAATGTCAATCCTCATCGAAAAGACCCTCCAGAACGTGAATTTTCATAATACCATTAGTAATATCAGTATCAATAACAACATCCGGTATAGCAGGGATAAGGCGAATCTTACCGTCCGCACCTTTTATGTGGTACACATCATTTGCGCCCGTAAAGCTTACTTCGCATAGCTTGCCGTAGCTTTCACCGCTGTCGTTGTCAATGACTTCCAGACCGATAAGGTCCTGAACAAAGTAGTTGCCGTCCTCAAGCTCAACGTCCTCACGGTCCATATATAATATTTTATTTCTGAGATTTTGTGCCTGTTCGACAGTATCAACGCCCTCAATTTTCATAAGGACGATATTTTTGTGGGGACGTGAACGGGTTATCTCCACGGGAGTCTTACCCTTGTCAAAATAGAGCGTGTCAAATTCGCAGAGAAACTCCTGTGAATCGCACCACGGCTCGACTCTTACTTCGCCCTTTAGTCCCTGAACGGCAACGATTTTTCCTATTTCAAGATAGCGTTTCATACAGTTTCCTTTCTGTTTGAATCAGTTTTATTTTTGATGTCGCTGCGCAGTTTTCCTATTGCCATTTTGTAATAATCTGTAGTGTATATACCATTTGTATTATCAAGAACCTTTAAAGCGTCGTCTGTCATACCCTTGCAGGCAAGGAAAAGCGCTCTCCAATAGCAGTTTATCGTCCATACGCAGTCCTGAGGGAGCTTGTCCTCTTCCTTGATATCGCCGCTTATAAAAGCGTTGTCGGAAATCAAAATTAAATTCAGCGCATTATCCAGCCGTCCCGAATAATACTCATACACTGCCAGCGCCGTAGAAATATAGCAGCCTGAGATCGGACTGCGCATATAGGTATTCATAAAATAAAAGCCGCGGTTATAAACATCAGCCGCCTTTTCAAGTCTGCCCAGCATAAGATATGCAAGCATAAGCTGAGAATAGTACATTTCAGCACCGTAAGGGGAAAAAGTAAATTTGCTTTCGTCAACACCTGCAAGAGCGTTTACCGCCTGTAAAAATTCGCCTCTGTCGTTATGAACAGCCGCAACCGTCGCCTTGTTTATCACAGTAGGTCTTTTCCGTGCGACCTCGTAAATTTCGGCGACTGCTGCGTCGGTGTAGCCTTCCGAGCGCTCCAATGCGGAAAATTTCTTAAACGGCGCTTTGGAGATCGCAATAGAGAGCAGTCCTCCGCAGAACCCCACGGCGCCGCCGAAGATTATCCCTATAAAAAGCCATTTTATAGAGCCGAATCCTGCGTTAATGCCGCATATAGCGCCCAGAATGGCAAAAGAAATTTTCAGCTGTCTGTAAACATCGCTTGCCTTGTATGTTGCTCTTTTTTCATAAACCCTGTTTCTGTACATAACGCCGCCCCCTAAAGCAAAAGGGAAATATCCCGATGCGGCTGCATAAGGGTATTCCCCCGATAGTACTGTTAACTATTCACTATTTGCTTTTCATTTTTCAGTCTATCTCTACCATTATCTTCTGATTTGCCCTGCCTGCGCCTGCACGCATAACAGTACGGATAGCCTTGGCAATTCTGCCCTGCTTTCCGATAACTCTGCCCATATCGTCGGGAGCAACGTGCAGATGATACACGATAACTCCATCAGCGTCAGGCTCGTCTATATCAATTTTTACCGCGTCCTTGTCCTCAACAAGACCGTTCACGATACTTAAAAGTAAATCCTTCATAAAAATAAACTCCTTTTGTTTTCGTCATACAAAAAAGCAAAGCCTTGCGAAGTAACGAAACAAGCGGCTTTGCCCCGGATCTGATATACGGCTTTAAGCAAGCCGTTTTGAACGGGAACGAACGCATGACCGTCCGCCCCGCCGGCTCAATATCGGATATGCCGATACCTTACTTGATGCCGTTCTGGTCAAACAGCTTTTTAACTGTTTCTGTGGGCTGAGCGCCGTTAGCCATCCACTTCTTAGCCTTTTCAGCGTCGATCTTTACAGTGGAAGGTTCAGTTGTGGAATCATAGTAGCCGATCTCCTCGATGAATCTGCCGTCTCTGGGGTATCTGGAATCAGCAACGACGATTCTGTAGAAAGGAGCCTTCTTAGCACCCATTCTTCTCAGTCTGATTTTTACTGCCATTTATATTCACCTCCGAATTAAAATTTCATTGACTTTATATCAAAACGTTTTTCAACGTAATGAATCATATTAAATCTGCCAGCACCGCAGTACCGAAAGCAATAAGCAGCACTCCTGCCGCACCTATAAGAAATCTTAAAACATTTCTGTTTTTCAGCCTTGGTCTTGGCATACCGTTGCGGTACGACCAGTAATCAATATACCATTTGAAATCAAGCACTGCCGCAAGGATATTGAACAAGCCAACCGCTGCAAAAAGTATAAAATAGAAAATATCCATTTTAAATTT
Source organism: Oscillospiraceae bacterium (assembly GCA_051882695.1). GTDB lineage: Bacteria > Bacillota > Clostridia > Oscillospirales > Ruminococcaceae > RGIG8773. The sequence goes on from JBJESH010000266.1 coordinate 8,066, forward strand.
TTACATCATAGGAGGCATTCCGCCGCCCATCATTCCGGGAGGAAGTCTCAGCTTGTTTTTCTTGCCCTTGCCGTTTTTGCCCATAACGCCCAGCTGCTTCATCATCTTCTGCATTTCTTCAAATTGTCTCAGCAGACGGTTCACATCGGCAACGGTATTTCCGCTGCCTGCGGCAATTCTGCGTTTTCTCTTGGGGTCAATAATGGACGGCTTTGCTCTTTCCGCAGGAGTCATTGAAAGTATCATTGCCTCAATGCGTTTGAGCTGACTGTCGTCGATATCAACATTGTCAAGCTTGTTTCCAACGCCGGGAAGCATACCGATTATCTGCTTCAACGGCCCCATTTTCTGGATCTGCTTCATCTGCTCCATAAGGTCGGTCAGGTCGAAGCTGTTTTCCTTGAGCCTGCCTGCAAGCTTCTTTGAATTTTCCTCATCAAATGTGGATTGTGCTCTCTCGATAAGAGTGAGCATATCGCCCATACCGAGGATACGGGAAGCCATTCTTTCGGGGTGGAACTGCTCAAAATCTCCAAGCTTTTCGCCTGTACCCACAAACTTGATAGGTTTGCCCGTTACAGCAAGCACGGACAGCGCCGCACCGCCTCTTGTATCTGAATCGAGCTTTGACATAAGCACGCTGTCAATGCCGAGAGCGTCATCAAACGCCTTTGCAACGTTAACTGCGTCCTGACCTGTCATTGCGTCAACTACAAGCATAATTTCGTTGGGAGAGGTTTCTTCCTTAATATTTTTCAGCTCGTCCATAAGCTGCTCGTCAATGTGGAGACGGCCTGCGGTATCGAGGATAACAACGTCATTGCCATAATCCTTTGCGTGCTTGACCGCTTCCTTGGCAATGGTAACAGGGTTTATCTGACCCATTTCAAAGACCTTGACTCTCGCCTTTTCGCCAACTACCTGAAGCTGATTTATAGCCGCAGGACGGTAAATATCGCAGGCAACCAGCAGAGGTCGCTTGCCCTGTTCCTTAAAAAACTTTGCAAGCTTTGCCGCATGGGTGGTTTTACCCGAACCCTGCAAACCGCACATCATGATAATACATGGCGGCTTGGACGGGAAATTAATTCTTGCATTGCTGTCGCCCATAAGAGAGATAAGTTCTTCGTTAACTATCTTTATGACCTGCTGACCGGGAGTAAGGCTTTTAAGAACCTCTTCGCCCACAGCACGTTCGGAAACCTTTGCAACAAAGTCCTTAACGACCTTATAGCTTACGTCTGCCTCAAGCAGCGCCATGCGCACCTCGCGCATAGCCTCCTTGACATCCGCTTCGGTGAGCTTTCCTCTGCTTTTAAGACGCTTGAACACGCCGTTCAGTTTTTCGGAAAGACCTTCAAACGCCATAAAAACCATCCTTTCTCAACAGATAAATATATTTTAAAACAGTTCCTTATTTTGTTCTGCAAGCTTTGCAATATTGTCCGCACGTTTTGCAACAGCTCCGGGATTTCCGCATTCGCTTCTTATCTCACCTGCAAGCCGTGAAATTTCTTCGATCAATGCGTAAAATTTTTCGGAACGTTCTGCAAGTGCAAACTTTTCTTCCATTTCAAAGAGAGTCTGTTCACCGCGCTTTATGCTGTCTCTTACTCCCTGACGGGTGATATTCTCATGCTCTGCAATTTCGGAAAGCGATAAATCCTCGTTATAGTACAAATCAATAACGTCTCTTTGCTTATCGGTCAGCA
>JBJESH010000267.1:0-2393 GCA_051882695.1 Oscillospiraceae bacterium
ATGCCTCGACGATACCCTTTTTCATCATATTGCCTATTACAGATGAAGTTACGCCGCAGATATAGGTTATTTCTTTTACAGAAGCCGAACCGCTTTCTTCAAGCAGTTCAACAATATTTTTTTGCTTTGCCGACAAATTTGCTTTCAGCGTACCATTAATAAAATCATCGGAAAGCCTGATCATTTTTACAGTTTCATCCTTTGTACGCCTTTTAAAGGAATCCTGTTCAACCAAAAAGCCTGACTGCACAAGCTCTTTTACAAGCTTGTTTTCGGCACTGTTAAGGGAGGAAATATCATTTCTTATTTTATTTAACAGTTCCAAAGCTTTTTCAGAAAGAACGTCTTCTGACAATTCCGTTTTCTCTGCCAGCTCATACTTTTGTGTAAAATTAACGCTTAACCCGATAGGAATAAGCGTTCTGAATGCGTCAAAATATGTGCACAACGTGGTATTTCTGATCCACATCATCAAATCCAGCATTTCGTCATTCAGCAAAGATTCATTATCAATTACGGAAATGATAGGCTTAAATTTGCTTAAATCCTCGTTTGCGGAATCGTCGATCCGTACAACAACGCCAACGCGCTTTCTGTTACCTGTACCGAAAGGCACCAGCACCCTTGCGCCTGTCATGACCTTTCCGTCCATCTCGATCGGAATGATATATTTATATCTTCTATCATAACCGTAAGCAGCCGAGCTGACAGCGACAGCCGCCAAATGAGTAATTGTAAGCAAAAAAACTTACCTCCGAAACTTTAGTCCTTTGAAGCTTTTAATGCAGGATCTTCAATAAAAGAATATTTTCTGCTTGCAAATTCTTCAACAGCAGTTTTTACGGGCTTTTCTTCAAGAGTTTCATTATTAGTATAAAGTTCATCGGCAATTTCTCTTGCACGTTTTGCAACTGCAAGCACAACAGAATAATAGCTTTCATTTTTTGTAGCGATCTGGTTAATGGACGGTCTAAGCATTTTCTAACACCTCATCAATAATATTTTTAGAATTTTTCGTATTAAGCTCTTCGGCTCTGATAATAGCAAACAAATCGTTTACCGCGTCTAACAGTTCTCCGTTTACCAAAGCATAATCGTATTTATACGCCTGCTTTATTTCTCCGGCTGCCTCGCTCAAACGCTTTTCGATAACCTCATCAGTTTCAGTTCCGCGCTTGTTAAGACGTCTGCGCAGTTCCTTTAAAGATGGAGGAAGGATAAACACAAAAACTGCATCGGGACACTTTTCTTTAATTTTCATAGCACCCTGAACTTCAATTTCAAGGATAACGTGCTTGCCCTGATTCAGCATATCCTCAACAGGCTTTTTGGGTGTACCGTAATAATTATCGCAATAAGAAGCATATTCGAGCATACCGTCATTCTGAATCAATTCCTCAAATTTCTGCTTAGTAAGGAAATAATAGTTTACTCCGTCAGCTTCACCGGGTCTCGGATTTCTTGTCGTAGCAGATATTGAGTAAAAGAATTTATCATTTTTCAGTATTTCGGCAAGTATTGTGCCTTTGCCGCAACCTGACGGTCCCGATACAACAATCAGCATACCCTTATTCATATTCAGCTTCCTCCTCATCGTCAGAAAGTCTTCCCGCAACAGTTTCCGGCTGAACAGCTGACAAAATAACATGGTCGCTGTCCATAATAATAACCGCACGGGTACGTCTGCCGTATGTTGCATCTATAAGCAAACCCTTTTCCTTTGCTTCCTGAACAATACGCTTGATAGGTGCGGATTCGGGACTTACTATTGTAATAAGTCTGCCTGCATTGATCATATTGCCGAAACCAATATTAATAAGTTTCATATGCCCTCCGTATCATTCAATATTCTGAATTTGCTCTCTGATTTTTTCAATTTCCGATTTCAGTTCAACAACGATTTTGGTAATTTCAACATCCTGAGCCTTTGAACCGATAGTGTTGCTTTCACGGTTAAATTCCTGAATAAGGAAATCAAGCTTCCTTCCGACAGGCTCTTTCACCTCAAGCAAGCTGTTAAACTGGTGTATATGGCTTTTCAGACGTACAGTTTCTTCGTCAACAGCAGTTTTTTCGGAAAAAATCGCCGCTTCGGTAAGTATACGCTGCTCGTCGATTTTTTTATCATTAAGTATTTCACAAAGCTTGTTGTACAAACGCTCGCGGTACGCTTCCGTAACCATCGGAGAACGTTCTTCAACTTTTGAAACAAGCTCGCCGATATAATCAAGTCTAAACTTAATATCGTCCTTCATTTTCTGTCCCTCTGCTTCACGCATCGAAACAAAATTACCTAGTGCCTCTTCAGCAACGATTTTAACATCGTTCCAGATAATCTCTTCGTCTTCGGTATTTTTTATAACGTTAAAAATGTCGGGAAGTCTGATAAGCTG
>JBJESH010000268.1:0-2390 GCA_051882695.1 Oscillospiraceae bacterium
TGGGACGAATTAAAGGAGCTTGCAAAGGATAATCTAGACCTTGCACGGAATACGCTTATAAACAGGCTGTGCAATTATCAGGGCTTCAAGCAGAATAATGTTATTCTGGTTTTTGACGCATACAAGGTCGGCGGAAATCACCGTGAGGTTGAACAGCACCACAATATCAGCGTTGTGTATACAAAAGAGTCTGAGACGGCGGATTCCTACATTGAAAAGGTAAGCCATGAGCTGGGGAAAACCCACCGCGTCCGTGTTGCGACCTCGGACGGTACGGAACAGATAATTATTCTCGGAAACGGAGCTTATCGTGTTTCGGCGGCGGAATTTCACAGCGAGGTGCAGTCCGTTGAAAAGGCTATACGGGATCTTATCGAATAGCAGGTGTTTAATATTTTTGCACGGCAGAAAAAACTGCCGTGTTTTTTATGTTACTACTTGTTAAATCACGGATTTTGTTGTATAATAAAAATAATTGTTGTTATTTTGCAAAAATGAAAGGATTGAAATAAATGGCAGTTTATCTTGATAACGCTGCAACGACCCGTCCCTGCGAGCCTGCCGTTTCTGCTGTGTTTCAGAATATGGTCGAGGATTACGGCAACCCGTCGTCCCTGCACGCTCTCGGACTGAAAGCCGAGCAGAATCTGAGCGAGGCGAGAAAGTCGATAGCGGCGGCGCTTGTATGCGACCCTCAGTGCATAACATTTACATCGGGAGCGACCGAATGCAACAACACCGCAGTTTTCGGCACTGTTAAAAATTACGGCAAACGGAAAAGGAAAATCGTGGTTTCCGCAATCGAACATCCGTCAGTTGCAGAGCCTATCAAATATCTTGAGGAAAAAGAAGGCTTCGAGGTCGTCCGCATCAAGCCGTCACGCGGCGGAGAAATTGCAGTTGAGGACTTTATCGACGCCGTTGACGAAAACACCTGTCTGGTTTCCTGTATGCTGGTCAACAACGAAACAGGCTCTATCCAGCCTGTCAGAAAGATATTTTCATATGTGAAGCGTAATTTCCCGGAATGCGTTACACACTGCGACGCTGTTCAGGCGTTTATGAAGATACCTATCAAATCAGCTGAGCTTTTTGCCGACATTATAGTCGTTTCGGGTCATAAAGTTCATGCTGTTAAAGGCGTCGGTGCAATGTACATCCGCAAGGGAATAAGAGTAGCGCCTTTGCTTATGGGCGGCGGTCAGGAAAAGGGACTCCGCTCGGGAACCGAGTCGGTGCCGCTTATTGCAGGCTTCGGGGCGGCGGTCAGGGCGCTTATGCCTACAATGTCCGTAGCTTACAGCAATGCCGAGGAAATTAAGGCATATCTGATTAAAAAGCTTGCAAAGCTTGATTATATAACGGTAAATTCCGCAAGCGAAAACAGTTCGCCGTACATAACCAATTTCTCGGTAAAGGGTATACGTTCCGAAATCATGCTTCATTTTCTTGAAAGCAAGGAGATATACGTTTCAAGCGGTTCTGCCTGCTCAAAGGGAGCGCACAGCTCCGTGCTGACGGCTATGGGTATTCCCGACAAGCTTGCAGACTCGGCGATACGGGTCTCTATCGGACGTACCACGACAAAGGGCGAAATTGACCTGCTTGTTAATGCAGTTCAGGAGGGATATCAGTCCCTTGCCAAGGCAAAGTAAATTACTGAAAGGAATTATTATGAAGGAACTTATAATATTCAAAGAGGGCGAGATCGCTCTGAAGGGACTTAACAAAAGAAGCTTCGAGGACGCATTTATCCACAACCTGAAGCACAGGCTGAAGCCGCTGGGCAAGTTTGAATACACAAAATCACAGTCTACGATATACGCAGTTCCCCAGTCCGATGACATAGACCTTGATGAAGCCGTTGAGCGCGGCTCGAAGGTTTTCGGTGCAGCGGCGCTTTGCAGGGCTTTGGTAGTGGAAAAGGATTTTGATGTGATTTGCAGAGAGGCGGTTTCATATATTGAAGAAACAGCTATGATGTCCCGTACCTTCAAGGTCGAGGCAAAGCGTTCGGACAAGAAATTCCCCATGAAGTCTCCCGAAATATGTATGGAGCTTGGAGGAAAAATTCTTGAGGCATACCCTCATCTGACCGTTGATGTGAAAAATCCCCAGATGGTCGTAACGGTCGAGATACGCGACACATCGGCGTATATCCATGCAGGAAATCTCCGGGGCGCAGGCGGTATTCCCGTCGGCACTTCGGGAAGCGCAATGCTGCTTCTTTCGGGAGGTATTGACAGTCCCGTTGCGGCTTATATGATGGCAAAGCGCGGTGTAAAGCTTTCGGCTATACACTATGTTTCACCGCCGTATACTTCCGAAAGAGCAAGACTCAAGGTTGAGCGCCTCTGCGAAAAGCTTACGCCGTACTGCGGAGATATTGC
>JBJESH010000269.1:0-2389 GCA_051882695.1 Oscillospiraceae bacterium
AAGGGAATATGCTTTGACTATGCCTCTCTTTTCACAGCAATGTGCCGTTCACAGGGAATACCGTCAAGGCTTGTGATAGGGTATGCCGAGCCGAATATCTACCATGCCTGGAATGAGGTCTATACCGATGAAACAGGCTGGATAACCCCCGAGCTTTTTCTGAAGAAAAAGGGGTATAACATTGCCGATGCGACCTTTTATGCAGGCAATAAGGACAAAGAAAAAATTGCCGAATATATTTCCGACAGCGGAAACTATTCTGCAATGTACAGATATTGACAAAGGGAGAGTATGATATGTCTTTAAAAATGCTTACCGATGAAGAGACTGCCTTTTTCTGCGAACAGCTTGCAATGATCCTTGAAGCAGGCATTCCCGTTGCGGACGGGATCGAGGTCTTCGGGGAAGATTCGGGCGACAGACGTTTCAAGGAAATTTCCGAAGCTCTGACCGGATATATGAAGGATGACGCCGCGCTTTTTACTGCAATGGAACGTTCAGGTATCTTCCCCGATTATGCGGTCAAGATGGTAAAGATAGGTGCGGTAACGGGCCGCCTTGAGGACGCCCTAAACGGTCTTTCGGAGTATTATTCCAAGCGCGCCGAAATCAGGCAGACAGTCAAAAGCTCCGTTTCTCATCCCCTTATGCTGCTTGCAATGATGACAGTTGTCATTGTTGTAATGGTAATAAAGGTCATACCCATGTTTCGTGATATATTCTTCCGATTTGACGACAGCGCAGCGGCAGCTGTGGAAGAAAGCATTTCATTTGCCTACAATCTCGGTACGGGAGTAATGATCGTGCTGACGGCAGTTCTTCTTATTGCCTTGATAACCGCACTTCTTATGCAGATACCCTCCGCAAGACGTAAGCTTTACAGCATTTTCACGAATTTTGTGCTTACGAAAGGTCTTTCCGAAGCTGTGGCAATGGCGGACGTGACGGGAGCTGTGAGCATGATGGTTTCCTGCGGGATTTCCCCCGAGCAGACTCTTGAGCTTGCTTCGGGACTGACAAACTGCAAAAGCGTTCTCAAACGTATAAAGGAATGTGAAAGGCTTGTGCTGGACGGCGAGTATTTTGCAGACGCAATAGGCAAATCGGGACTTTTGCCGTCCATTTATGCACAATCGCTTAAAGTTGCATACAAGTCAGGCTCCTTCGATAACGCATGGCAGAAGATAAGCGGACGTTTTGCAGACGAGTGTGACAGAAAAATTTACGGGGCAGTGTCTTTTATCGAGCCTGTAATAATCGGCATACTTGCAGTGATAATCGGCGCAGTGCTTCTTGCGGTAATGCTTCCCATGACGGATATCATTACGGCAGTAGGCTGATATGGGCTGATATGAAAGGATCTTCTGCTATGAAAAAGCTTGGCTTAAACCGTTTCGGTGCAAAGGAAAACAGACTTTGGCTGTTTTCGGCAGCACTGTTTGCGCTTATTGTAATATGGTTTGCGGTTTCGTTGGAAAATGCAGATTCCGCCGCCGATAAAAAGCGTGCCGACTCGGTGTACGATGCTGTAATGAACGGCGCTGTGCTGTGCTACTCCATTGAAGGGGAGTATCCTCCCGATCTGGAATATCTGGAAAAAAATTACGGAGTTAAGATAAACAGAGAAAAATATATAGTTGATTACAGCTATTTCGGGGCGAATGTACCTCCCACGGTAAAGGTTGCCGAAAAGGAACAAAATCAATAACGAGAGGAGGATGTGCTTCCGACGGGAGCATACCGTTAAAAAATGAACAGACCCGATTCAAAACGTCTTGCCGAAACGGTTAGCTCGGCGGCAAGCATGACTCTTTTTATGCTGTTTGCGGTCTGCTGTCTTGTTATGACAGCTGTTGCAGCTTCGGCTTATAAGCGGATAAACGAAAACTATGACAATACCTTCAATTCGGCTGCTGTGGTGCGGTATATAACAAACAAGCTGCGTGCCTGTGAAAGTGCCGAGGTGCTTTCGGAAACAGAGCTGCTTCTGACGGGAGACGGCTTCAAAACGCTTATTTACTGCCGTGACGGAGAGCTGTATGAACGAGCATTTGCTGAGGAAAGCGAAATTTCCGCAAATGGTGGTGAACAATTGTTCCATGTGGAACAATTCAGTCTTACGGAGAAAAACGGACTTGTTGAGATAAGCACGTCCGACGGCAGCGGAGAAGCTTTAAAGACCTGCTGCCGAATCGAAAACGGAGGTGACGGAAATGGACAGTCCGATCAAGGCTAAACGGAGCTGCGGAACCTTCAATCTTTTTTTTGTGGAAATGATTATCGTTCTGCTGTTTTTCGGGATAGCCTCTGCGGTAATAATGAGGACCTTCGTTACAGCTGACAGAATATCACGGGAAAGCAGCCGTCTGGAAAAGATGTCTTTCTGCGC
>JBJESH010000270.1:0-9743 GCA_051882695.1 Oscillospiraceae bacterium
AATTTTCTTGAACGCTTCGCCGATCTCTTCACTGCTCATTTCCGCACAAGCTTCGGCATTAGGGAATATTTCCGCAGTGATAAAGCCGTCCTCGGCGTAAACGAGGACCTCAGCCGCAATATCTACCGCAGCAAACTTGTTTTCTATCTCTTCGGGAGAAACATTCTCGCCGTTGCTGAGAATGATAAGATTCTTCTTTCTGCCTGTTATAAATACGCGGCGGTCTTCGTCAACATATCCCAGATCGCCTGTATGGAGCCATCCGTCGGGAGTCAGAGCTTCGGCTGTTGCCTCCGGGTCTTTATAATATCCCATCATAACGGAAGGACTCTTTACCACGATCTCGCCGTCCTCTATCTTTACCTCACAGCCGCCGACGATAGTACCTACATCGCCCTTGCTTACATCATCAAGATAAGAAGAAGCAATTCTCGGTGAACATTCCGTCATGCCGTAGCCCTGAGCAACAGGTATGCCAAGCTCGGCATAAGCCTTTATAAGCTCGGGGCTGAGATAAGCTCCGCCGCTGTAAATGCCTTTCAGACGTCCGCCGAAAACTGCCTGAGCAACTGCTGCCGGCGGAAGCTGCTTTGCTTTTGCGGCAGCCATTATCTGCTTGTAGATAGTCTCTGCTATCATAGGTACAAGAAGAATTATTGTAGGCTGGAAAAGCTTGAGATTCTGTGCGATACGCATCATAGAATCATTTACGCATATCGTTGCGCCGTATCTGAGAGAAAGAAGTATATCGCATGAAAAACAATAAACATGGTGAATGGGAAGCACGGTAAGCAGCGTGTCTTCCGGTGAGCTTTCGTTGTCGCGGCACATTGCGTTGTCAATAAAGTTTGCATGGGAAAGCATTACACCCTTGGATTTTCCCGTAGTACCCGATGTGTAAACAATTGAAGCCATTGTTTTTTCGGGTATCTCAGTCATTTCGGCAGGAGAATATTTTTCAAGGACAGACGGCAGTGAAAGCTCTGCACCTTCGCCGCTTTGGAGCGAAACATAGGTATGTATAGACGGGCAGGCAGCTTTTATTACCGGTATCATCGGAGTATAGCGAATATCATAGAAAAATATGCTTATATCGGCTCTTACAAGAAGCTCGCAGATGTCGGCGCAGGCAAGCTGTGCGTCTATAGGAACAATGGTGTTTCCTCCGATAACGGTTCCGAAATAAGCGGCAAGATACGCATAGCTTGTAGGACCGATAACTGCTGCATGAACAGTTTCTCTGTTTGCCGCAGTCTGCACAAAGGAGCATACCCGTCTGCTGTCCTCATAAAACTGCGCAAACGATTTATCTGAAATATCCTTTCCGTCCTTTTCTCTCACAAAAGTTTTTTCACCGTACTCTTCAGCGGAAAGTCTTACCAGATCCTGAAGAGTTTTAACCGAAGCCTTGTTCATATGTATTTCCATTTCCCTATAAATATAAGGAAATGTCCTCCCTTCCGTAATGTTTTAAAATTATGCCTTGAGCTTTTCGATATATGCGATAGCGTCTCCTACCGTATGAAGATTCAGTACCTCCTGCTCGTCTATCTGAACGTCAAAAATTTCTTCAGCTTCGCCGAGAAGGCTTACAAAATCGTAAGAGTTAAAGCCCAGGTCTTCGATAAACTTTGAATCAAGAGTAATGTCATCAGCATTTACGTCAACGTAATTTCCTATCAGTTCTTTCATCTGTTCAAACATTTCAAGCTCTCCTTTTTATATCATTTCAAGAATTTCGCCTACTGTGCGGTCTTTGTCCTCGATACCTCTGAACAGTACGCGGCAGAGGTAATAATAAAGATATTCCATCTCTTCTTCGGTAACAACGTCTTTTTTGTACTCAAAATTAAAGTTAAGACCGTTATCCTCAACACGGTGCATGACCGTAAGGTAAAGAGGCTGTGCAGCAACTCCGTTGGAGTACCAATAGGTCTTGTAATCAATGTCGGGAATATTTGCGTCCTTTTGCCTTAAAGTAAGCGGCTGATATGTAAGGCTTATGCTCTCATAGCTTGCGCCCGGAGCAAATTTGCGGTAACGGGCACGTTCAAGGGTAAGTCTTATCGGGTCGTAATTAGCGTGACGGAATATCCTGTTCTGCTCCGACTGGATATAGCGGACTGCGTCAATAAACTTGGTTTCGGGTTCAATAACAGTACGCAGAGGGAAGAAGTGTATTCTTGTGCCGCCGGAACGCTTTTCAAGCAGCGTTCCTCTTCTGGCAACATTGGTTTTCATTGATACGTCCTTTTCGTCGTTATTGAACTTTGAAAGGACTGTTCTGAGTCCCATAAGAAGCAGGCTTGCCATGGGGACCTGATTTTCGATACAGAAGTTCATAAGTCTGTCGGAGGGGTCGGCTTCAAGGTGATAAACGGAAATAGCTGCGTCAAGTGTATTGGAGGTTATAACAGCACTTCTTAGGTCGGGATTTCCGCTTTCCCTGCGCTGTGTAAGAAGTCTGCCCATTCCCGTAAAGTCGGTATACATAGGCTCGCTGCCGGTGATCTCATTTTTCCAGAACTCCTCGTCCTTTTTGAGTGCAGCGGAGCTTTCTTCGTATGCCAGATCCTTTTCCAGCGCCTTGATATACGACTGCATAGGCGCAGGCTCGGGAGTGCCGTATTTTTCTGCGCAGTAAAGCTCAAGAACGTCCCTGTCAAAAGCAATGATAGAGCTTGAGTCCATAGTCATATGGTCTACTTTAAGGTAAATTCCGTTATAGCCTCCCGGAAGCTTTACCATTACCACCTTGTTCATCGGCGAATTGTATCTCTCAAACGGAATAGCAGTCCACTTTCTCATTTCGTTGTGGGCGTCCTCCTCGTTCCACTTGGAGAAATCAAAAAACGGTATCTCTCTTTCCTCAAACGGTACAACGTACTGATACACCGTGCCGTCCTCGTCCTGTATAAAGCGCAGACGCATCGAATCAAAGCGCTCGTAAGCCTTGTGGATCGCCTTGCGCAGAACGTTGAAATCTACGTCATCCTTAACGTAAAGTCCCGTGCCTATGCAAAGCACCTGATGCTTCGGACAATATTTAATAGTATAATTATGAAGTCTCTGTGCCGCTGCAAGCGGATAACATTTCATAACCGAACCGTTAACAGTAAATTCTTTCATATTTTGCAATACTCCCGACAGAGAGCATATCCTCCTTTTCTATGTATTATCGAGCCATAACTTCACCGAGAAATTCATCAACAGCTTTTTCATAAAGCGGCGGATTTTCATAATAGCTTGCTGCGTGTCCTGCATTTTCGACAATAAGCAGCTTTTTCTCCGAGCCGCAAGCCTTATAGTTTTTTTCGGTCATCCATGTGGGAACGAACTTATCCTCGCTGCCGTGAATGAACAAAACAGGACACTTGGTTTCCTTTACAGCTTTAAGAGTGGAATATTCTTTGAAAGTATATCCTGCCTTTTTGCTGCACATTTCGTCGCAGATATTCATAACAGGAAACGGAGGGAGGTGATAGTCCCTTTTTAAAATGTGTGCAAATACGTCATATGGAGATGTAAAAGCGCAGTCGGAAATAACTGCCTTTACGTTCTGCGGCAGCTCTGCAAAGCCTGCCGCCATAAGTACCGTTGCCGCACCCATTGAAACGCCGAAAAGAATGATATTTTTTCTGCTTTCAAAGCGTTCATTGATATAATTTATCCACGATAAGCAGTCAAAACGGTCAAGTATTCCGAAGCCCACATAGTCTCCCTCGCTTTTTCCGTGAGCGCGGTTGTCAACAATAAGGCTGTCGTATCCCTTTTTCAGAAAATATGACGATATGGAAGAGCAATCGCTCATACCGCAGCTCGTATACCCGTGAAAGCATATAACAATAGTATCGGCAGGGTCATCGGCGGGAATGTAATCCCCGTGAAGTGTAAGACCGTCCCTTGATCTGATGGTTACATGCTCCATACTGCGCTGAAGAAGCCAATCCTTATTCATGTGGATTATTTTTTTATATTCCTCCCACTTGTCCATATCCGCCATTTCGCTTATATCTACTCTGACCTGATCCTGTCTCGGTATCACACGTTTAAACAGAGTCATTGCTCCCCCGAAAGCGCCTGCCGCACCGACAGCGGCAGCTCCGGCTGCTGCGCAGGCTGTTATAAGTAATGGATTCATTTGACCGCCTCTTTCATTTTCGACCGTCAGTCGAATTTATCTGTAAATATTTTAACATATTTTCGACCGTCGGTCAAGTATTTTAAAAAGTTTTTAATTGTAAAGTAAATATTTATATGTTATAATTAAAGCAGCAAAATCAATGCAGTAAAGGTCGGTAATCAAATATGAAAAGCGATAAAAAAGAATTGATTTTTGACGCAATGGAAAAGCTTATGTCCGAGGTTCCGTATAAGGATATCTCCGTAGATGTGATAGCAAAAAAAGCAGGTATAGGCAAAGGCAGCATATATTACTATTTTAAAAGCAAGGACGAGATACTTTATTCCGTTATTGAACGCTGCTACCGCCGTGCCGTTCATGAATATTTTGAAACTCTGCACACATCGTCGGAAAATTCTGCATTGGCAAAAATAAAAAAGCTGTTTCAAAGCGTTATAAAAAGAGATTTCAGCGGAAATGAAAAAAATATGCTTATCACATTGCATCTTCACGATGACATGACTCTTCACCACAAAATGAAATGCGCCGCCATACAGGAAATATCGCCTGTACTGACGGAGCTGCTGAAGGAGGGTATCAGCGAAGGGTCAATAAAAACAGATACGCCTAAAGAAAGCGCAGAAATAATCGTTGCTGTCCTTACATTTTTTCTTGATGATACTGTTTTTCCAGAAGACAACAAAAGTATGCTCATTAAATTAAAAATTCTTGCAGGAGTTCTTGAGACTTGCCTGAAAACAGAACCGGGAAGCTTTGATTTCCTTTATAATACTAATTCCTAATCTCCTTATAGACAACGTCTATAAGGAGAGCCGCCTAAAAGGCGGCAAGTCAAAACCTGTGGTTTTGACTTGCCCGTGAATTTATATGTACATACAAAAAGAGGTACCAAAATTTTGGTACCTCTTAATGTTTTATTAAATCTAAGAACGTTTATTATGATCACTTGGAAATAAGTGCGAGAGTGTCTCTTGCAATGAGAAGCTCCTCATTTGTGGGAACTACCCAGACTTCAACCTTAGAATCGGGTGTAGAGATCTTCTGAAGCTTGCCGTGGATAGTCTTGTTAAGCTCATTGTCGATCTTGATACCGAAGAAGTCCATATCAGCGCAAACGCTTTCACGAACTTCGGAAGCGTTCTCGCCGATGCCGCCTGTAAAGAGAACAGCGTCAAGACCGTTCATTGCAGCTGCATAGGAACCGATATATTTCTTGATCTCATAAACAAGCATCTCGGAAACGAGCTGAGCTCTCTTGTCGCCGTGTTCAGCTGCGCTGGAGATATCGCGGTTATCGGAGGAAACGCCCGATACACCGAGGAAACCAGACTTTTTGTTCATGTAATCGCTCATTTCCTTAGTCGAGAAGTGGTGCTTTTCAGCAACAAAGGTTACAGCAGAGGGGTCAACGCTGCCTGTTCTTGTACCCATTACAACGCCGTCAAGCGGTGTGAAGCCCATTGATGTATCTATGGACTTTCCGCCCTGTACCGCAGTAATGGAAGAACCGTTGCCAAGGTGGCAGGAAACTATCTTCAGATCCTTGATATCCTTGCCCATTGCCTCTGCAAGAGCAGCGGAAACAAAGCGGTGGGATGTACCGTGGAAGCCGTATTTTCTTACATGATATTTCTCGTAGTCCTCATAAGGAAGACCGTACATATATGCCTTGGGCGGCATTGTCTGGTGGAATGCTGTATCGAATACAACTACCTGGGGAACGTTTGCGGGGAGAACCTTTTTGCAAGCCCAGAGAGCAAGCGCATGGGGGTGGTTATGTACGGGAGCAAGATCCTGAAGGTCATCGATCTGCTGGATAACTTCGTCGGTAACGAGTGTAGTTCTATCGAACACCTCTGCACCCTGTACTATTCTGTGACCTACCGCAGAGATCTCGTCCATGGACTTGATAACAGCTGCGTCGCCTGTTGTAAGAACTTCAACAAGCTTTTCAAAAGCTTCTGTATGAGTCGGGAAGTTGCAGTCCTCATCAACTGTTCTGCCGTCAAAGGTCTTGTGTGAAACGTGACCGCCGATGCCGATCCTGTCACAGTTGCCCTTTGCGATAACGCTTTCGTCGTCCATGTTGAGAAGCTGATACTTGAGAGAGGAGCTTCCCGCGTTTACTACGAGAATAATCATAATTACAAACAATCCTTTCAAGAATTCAATATACATCATTATATTATTACAAAAATCGACGCAAATCAATAGTTTCACAATATTTTCAGAAAATAATAATAATTATTCAATATTTTGCCCTATAAAATCAGATACTATATTAAAGTACGGCTATTTATTGAACGGTAAATTTTATATCGTATATGCCGTGCGACTTCCTAAACGAAAGGATCGAAACCAATATGAAAACATACGGTATTATATGCGAATATAACCCGTTCCACAACGGTCATATTTATCAGATCGAAGAAACACGGAAACAGGGCGCAACTCACATTGTTGCCATTATGAGCGGAAACTACGTTCAGAGGGGCGATGTTGCAATGATAGACAAGTTTGCCCGTGCCAGAGTCGCTGTAAACAACGGCGTTGACCTTGTTATTGAAATGCCTGTCGTATATTCGCTTTCAAGCGCAAACTATTTTGCCCGTGCAGGTGTAATGATGCTGGGTGCCCTCGGCTGCGTTGACGGCATCTCCTTCGGCAGCGAATGCGGAGATATCGAGCTTCTTAAAAATGCGGCAATGGCGTCTATCAACGTTTCAAAGCCGGAAAAGATCAAGCCTCTTCTTGAACAGGGCTTGTCCTTCCCTCAGGCTGTTCAGCAGGCTATCGCTCTTGAAAACGGCCCGATCCTCGCTTCTGTTTTTGATTCTCCCAACAACACTCTTGCTGTTGAGTATCTTAAAGCGATCAAGCTTCTCGGTCTTGAGCTTGAGACCTATACCGTTAAACGCAAGGGCGCAGATCACGACAGCCTTAATGCTTCCGACGGCTTTGCAAGCGGTACTCTTCTTCGTGAAATGATCGAAAACGGCGAGGACATCAGCGCATATGTACCTAAGGACATGGCTGATATTGCTGCTGAATACGAAGAAAAAGAGCTTCTTGCATACTTTGACAACCTTGAACGCGAGCTTCTTTATGTTCTCCGTTCAACAATTCCTCCGGTAATTGCCGAATGCCCCGATGTGGATCAGGGACTTGCAAACTATATTTTCCGCACGGGACTCGACTATAATTCTATTGATGAGCTTATCGAAAATGCCTGCAACAAAAATCTTACACAGGCAAGACTCAGAAGGATACTTCTTAATCTCTATATCAACACAAAGGCTACCGACCTTATGATAATGCCGCCTTACGGAAGAGTTCTCGCATTTAACGAAAAAGGAAGCGAGATACTTAAAGCTGCAAGCGAAAAAGCAGAAGGCAACAAGCTGGCAATACCGTTCGGTACTTCGCTTAAAGATTTCATAGAGCTTAAAAGAGGTCCTATCAACAGATTTGCGGATGTTTCAAACCGTGCTACAAATCTTTACGGACTTGCTTCAAGAGCAATACGTCCTTGTGCCGAGGATTTTACAAAGCAGATCACAATTCAATAAGTTAAGTTATATAAAAAGGTTACATTATTTTTCTGTTTTGTAACCTTTTTATATATTTTTTGGTATTCCGTTATAAAATTGTAATATTTTTTGTTAAAATACCTATTGCCAAAAATGAAAAATTATAGTATACTTGTATTCAAGCAGTATTGTAAATACTGATAATCATGAAAATATTTGAAAAGGAGATATTAAAATGAAAAAGAAGATTTTCGGCAAGGTTGCTGCTGTCAGCCTCGCAGGACTTATGACTGTTCCTACTGTTTGCATCGCTGCAAGCGCTGAGTTAAAAATGTCAGGTACAAATAGTGTAACAGGTACTGTTTACGAAATAAAGGTTGCAGACACAAATGGTATTCTCTGCAGTGTTTACTATACAACAGCAGCTGCAGCAGCTGGAGCAGCAGGCGGCAGTTCTGACGGTGTTACAGAAGTAAACGTTACAACACTCGGCGCTACAATTTATGTAAAGGACGGCAAGGTTACTACAACAAACGTAGAAGGCAGCACAGCTTACAAAACTGCAGCTTCCAGCACAAACCCCGGTACAGGCACAGGCACACATGTGATCCCCGCTACTTACAGATACGCTTCAGGCACAGCTTATTACAGCGCTGCAACAGATACATGGTATCCTAACCTTAACAGCCTGTATGCTGCTACAGGAAGCAAAACATACGACCTTTCAAGAACTTCCACATACAGCACAACAAATTGCTACTTTGACCCTGCAAGCGGATATTATGTAGCTTCTTCACAGCTCGCTTCCTGCCCCGACGCTGTACTGGTAACTGTATCCGATACAACCGAAACATATGCAGTTTCTGTTTATAAGGTAGGCAACACTTATTATACTTCATATTCTGCTGCTTACAGCGCTGCAGGCGGAGTTACAGGCAAAATCACTCATATCAGAGATTATACTACTATTCCTTCAAACTATTTCTCTCAGGTAACAGGTTCATTCTACAACACATATGCTTCCGCACTGTCTGTTTCTAACGGCAACGCTGCTCTGGTTACTGTATTCAACGGTGCTAATACCTACTATTACAATTATCTTGATCCTTACTACTACTATTGGTACAGCAGAAACAACGACAGCAGCTCTTCCGACACAACTACTGCTACTATCGGAAGCAGAAAAGGCTGGACTTCTGTTGCAAAGTATATAAAGTCCCTTAAAGCAGGTTCAAGCACTACTGTTGATATGAATACAGAGACTGTAGTTCCTTCTACTGTTATTGAAGCATTTAAGGGTAAGGATGTTACCGTTAAGTTTGTTCTCGATAATGGTGTAACCTTCACAGTTAACGGTGAGGACGTTACTTCCGCTAAATCAATTAACCTTGATACAGAGTACAACACAAAGAATGTTCCTTCCAAGCTTGTAAAGGCTGCTTACAATAAGAACGACGCTGTAAGCTCCGCTCAGCTTTCCATCGCCGGCGGTTCACTTGGTTTTGAGTCAAGCATTACAGTTAAATTCTCTACTAAGCGTGCAGGAAACAGCGCTAAGCTTTACCGTTACAACGCTTCCAAGAATTCTCTTGTACTTGTTGACTCCGCTAAGATTCAGAGCAACGGCAAGTGCACATTCACAGATGTAACTACAGGCGGCGATTTCGTTATCGTAATCTACTAATTCACATTGATTGCTGCTTAATGTTGCGCACGGTTTATGCCGTGCGCAATTTTTTGTAAAAAGCTATTGACAGAAATCATTTTTTGTGATATAATTTATTTCCGTAAGTGATTTATTAGCACTACTGTCCGATATATTGTGATGGGCTGCTATGCAATCATAATATTATTGGAAAGAAATGAGGTGTTATTAATGAAAGCAGGAATTCATCCCGATTATAAGGAGACTACTATCACCTGTGCTTGCGGCAATGTGATCAAGACTCGTTCCACTAAGGAAAACATCAGAGTTGAAATTTGTTCCAAGTGCCACCCCTTCTACACAGGTAAGCAGAAGCTTGTTGATACAGGCGGACGTGTTGACAGATTTAAAAAGCGTTTTGGTA
>JBJESH010000271.1:0-1166 GCA_051882695.1 Oscillospiraceae bacterium
CTGCAGCCTTGAAAGGCTGGCGAACTTTTTTGAGTCGCTTCGCTGTTTATTACGAAAAAATGGTGCGCTAAATTCTAATTTACCTCAATAAATACGACCTGAGAAGAAAAACATCTTCTCAGGTCATACTTCTACCCTATCTTTTAGCGAATATTGAATTACAAATCAGCAGTCGCAGTTGAACTCAACGAGCCTTGCAATTCATTGATATGTTCAAGCCTGATATCACGAAGAGTAAGACCGCTTTGTCCGAAGTAAAGTCTGCATGCGGTAAATCTTGAGAAAAACGGCATTTCACGTTCAATCGTGACCCATTCGCCGCCTGTACCGTTCCATGTGTAAACGCCGTTTGGAGTACCCATTGTGAAAAGCGTAACAGGCATTTGAGCCACCTCGCCCATATCGGAGCTTGCAGTGATCGAAACACGGTATGTTCCGGGATCATCAAAATCAAGAGCAAAAACAAAACTTGCACCCTTTGAAGTATCTACGCCGTCCAGTGAAATGACTGCAGTTGTTCCTACCTTATGGAATTCAACATCAGCAGCGTCAAAGCTGTCACCATCGTCGGGACGATTTACTATTTCAACCTTTTCCGCACTGCCGTCAAGTCTGTCCATTGCACGGGTATTCATAAGAAAGCCGCAGATATTTTTTGCACAGCGCTGAAGCTCGCCTCTTGTGAGAGCTCCGTTTTCGAGGGAAGCAAGCGTATTATCTCCGCTTGAATTTCTCGAGCCGTCAGAGCAGACCATATACAAATCGTTTTGCGCGCGTACCATTGCCGCAAAGTTTGTTCCGTCGGGAGCCTTGCCGCGCTCGTTTATAGCCACCCACCAGTCGGTCATGACAATTCCCTCAAAGTCCCATTCGTCACGAAGGATAGTTGTACAAAGGTCATAGCTGCCAGCCGTCCACAAGCCATTTACCGAACCGTAGGTAGTCATTACAGAACGTGCACCGCCCTGTTTTACGGCGATCTCAAAGCCTTTGAGATAAATTTCACGAAGCGCTCTTTCGGAAATTACAGAATCAATTCCACGGCGGTTTTTCTCCTGATTGTTTCCGCAGAAATGCTTTATAGTACCGGTCACACCGGAGCTGTGCATACCTCTCAGTTCAGCGGCTGCAATAGTACCCGTAAGATACGGGTCCTCGCTGAAATA
>JBJESH010000271.1:1266-2862 GCA_051882695.1 Oscillospiraceae bacterium
GGACTTCCCATGCCCTCGCCGCGGATAATGCAGGAAAGGTCATCATCGGAAAGCTGTGCTATAAACTCATTCATCGAAGCCTTGCCGTTACGGACATCCGCAAGCTTTATACCGCGGTTTTCCGTCTGAGTGATCTCTTCGGGAAGCTTTTCTTTACGGCGCTTTTCCTCGTCAGTCTGTGCTGTGGGAACACTTTCCGTTGAAGCTTTTCCGTCACGGTTTACAAGTCTTTCAAACGGCAGAACTGGTGCGCAAGCCTCGGAAAGCCTTTCTGTAACCGTCGTTTCAGCAATTTCAAAGCTGTACGACAAAGCTGCCGAGCGCACATCAGTACCCACATAAATGCCGTACTTACCCGATTCAAGAACATAGCAGGACTTATTGCCCGTCACTCCCGAATCGTCATATGAAGCAAGGTCTGAAAGCTTTATTTCAAGGTGAACGAGCTGTTCTCCAGAGGGTGCAAGAGTGTCAGTCTTTCCGTATGCGCAAAGCACACGGGCAGGCTTGCCCAGCTTGCCGTTGGGCGCTTCGCAGTATGCCTGAACAACTTCCTTTCCGCTGTAATTTCCCGTATTTTTCACGTTAACGTCAAGAACTGTTTTTTCGCTGTCAGAATCGGCAGAAACGGTTTTTACATCAAAGCTTGTGTAAGAAAGTCCGAAGCCGAACGGATACAGAACTTTATCCTTTGCAAAGGTTTCAAAATAGCGGTATCCCACATAGATATCTTCACTGTAAAAATTGCGCTCGTTGTCGCCGAAATAAGGAGCAGAGGGATAGTCCGAGACCTTTTCCGCAATAGTGTCAGCAAGCTTTCCGCAGGGACTTACATTTCCGAGAAGCACGTCGGCAGCGCCAAGACCGCCAACCATTCCGCCTTGCCAAACATAAAGAACAGCGTCCGGTTCAGCTTCCTTAACAAAGCTCATGTCGATAATTCCGCCGACGTTGAGAACTACCGTCATTTTATCAAAATGCCTGCGCACCTTTTTCAGCATATCCAGTTCCGTTTCAGTCAGCAGATATGAACCTTCCACTTCTGAACTGTCCTGCTCCTCGCCTGCGGTACGGCCGATAATGACCACCGCGCTGTCGGAATTTTCAGCAATATGCTTTACAAAGCCGTCCTCAAGAGGCATTTCCTTCTGAGACCATGGCTCATGCCCCCAGCCGACTCCGGCATCAAACGGATTGGCTTCCTCCCATTTTGCATATGTTTCCATAAGCTCAGTGTTGAGCCTTGCACCGCATCTGATAAGTCCGTCGGTAATCCCGATGACCTCGCTGACGTTAACAAGTCCGCCCGAGCCTGTTCCGCTTTTGTAATAATGATTCTGTATTCTTCCGAAAACGGCAGTGCAGCTTTCTTTGTCAAGAGGCAGAGCACCGTCATTTTTAAGCATTACGATTCCCTCTGCCGAAGCCTGACGCGCCTTTTCGATATATTCATTCCAGTCAAGAATTATTTTTGACATAATATGGTCCAGCCTTTCTTCCCTGTATTTACTACGGTTATTGTACAATAGTTTCAACGTTTTGGCAAGCCAACTTAATGTAAATTTACGGTTATTAATTTATGTAGTAAACGTTTTA